>NZ_LZIX01000304.1:0-1548 GCF_001666955.1 Mycobacterium sp. E735
CAGTCCGGCCAATTCGCCTTGCCAATAGCGCAACTGGCGAGCGATCACACTGTCCGGGTCGGACTCGTCTCCCAGCACTACCACCCCCCCACCACCCCCATCGAAGAACTCCTGACCACCATCTACACCGAAGTCCTCGGCCTCGACCGCATCAGCATCGACGACTCCTTCTTCGACCTCGGCGGCGACAGCATCCTGTCGATGCAGGTGGTCGCCCGCGCCCGCGCCGCGGGGCTGGCCTGCCGTGCCCGCGACATCTTCGTCGAGCAGACCGTGGCCCGCCTGGCCCGCATCCCCGGGATCAGCGAGGCCCGCGAACAACTCGTCGACGAAGGCATCGGGCCGATCACGCCTACCCCGATCATGCACTGGCTGTTCGACATTGACGGCCCGATCGATGAGTTCAACCAAACCATGGCGCTCCAGGTCCCGACCGGGGCCACCCACGCCGACCTGCTCGCCATCCTGCAGGCGCTGCTCGACCACCACCCCATGCTCAGACTGCGTGCCGACACCAACGCCCGGTCGTTGACCGTTGCCGACCCCGGCGCGGTCGGTGCCGGTGAGTGCCTACACACCGTCGAGGCGCTCACCGATCAGGTGCTGGCCCAGGCCCTGTCTCGGCTAAATCCCGCCGCCGGGGTGATGGTGAGTGCGTTGTGGGTGAGCACCACCGGCCAGTTGGTGTTGATCGTTCACCATCTGGTCGTGGATGCGGTGTCGTGGCGGATCCTGTTGGAAGACGTCAACATCGCGTGGACCCAGCACCGCGGCGGCCAGCCGATCGCCCTGCCCCCCGGCGGGACCTCGTTTCAGCGCTGGGCCGCGTTTCTGGACGAGCACGCCCACACCGCGGCGGTCATCGCACAGGCCGACACCTGGAACCACGTCGCGGCGACCGCGGCCGCGCTGCCCCCGCCACAGCCCGGCGACACCTACGCCAGCGCCGGGCACCTCACCGCCACCCTGGACACCGAGACCACCCGGGTGTTGCTCTCCGACGTCCCCGCGGCCTTCCACACCGGCATTCACGACATCCTGCTGATCGCCTACGCGCTGGCCTGGACCGAATTCCTCGGAGGGGGCGAACACCCCGTCTGCATCGACGTCGAAAGCCACGGCCGCCACGACGACCTGGCCCCCGACCTCGACCTCTCACGCACCGTGGGCTGGTTCACCACCAAATACCCCGCCACGCTCACCGTCGCCGGACCGGGCTGGCACCGTGTCGTCACCGGAGACCCGGCACTGGGCCCGATCATCAAGGCCGCCAAAGAACAAGTACGCGCCCTGCCCCACCCCGCCACCTACGGACTGCTGCGCTACCTCACCACCAACCTCACCGAACCCGAACCCACCATCGGATTCAACTACTTGGGACGTCTTGGCGGACAGGACATTCCCGAGGACCTGTGGCGGATCAGCCCGGACAGCCTGGTGGTCGCCGGCGATGCCGCCGCGTTGCCGATCTCGCTGTCGCACACGGCCGAGCTCAACGCCGCCACCATCGACACCGACACCGGCCCTCAGCTCAACGCCACCTGGACC
>NZ_LZIX01000305.1:0-24103 GCF_001666955.1 Mycobacterium sp. E735
CAGGACATGGACGACCTCTATGCGGTGCAGCTCGGGATCACCGTCAGCGGTGCGCTCGACGCGGCGCGCCTGCGCGAAGGCGGTGTGGAAAAGCAGTCCCTGCTGCACCGGGGTCAGTGGCAGCACGTCGGCGACGCCGCCCTGCCTGCACAGGCTGTCGATTTGCTGCTGGCTGAGCTGAGCGGGTGCGATGTCCGACGGGGTCAACCCGCCGCCGCCGGCCCGGACATGCGCGCAGATTCCGGCCAGGGCCTCAAACCACAACTGGCTCAAGCGGTTTACCCGCTCGTGGTCCAGCGCCGACGGGGCCCAGCTCCAGTTCGCCTGCAGGTGCGGACCCGCCTCGGTGTCCATGGTGCCGGCGTTGAGCTCGACCGTGTGCGCGAGTGGCATGGGCACCGCCGTGGCCACCGCCGCCACCGCCAGGCTGTCGTGGCTGACCCGCCACAATTCCTCGGAGAGGTCGGCGCCCGCGCCGAGCCGTCCCAGATAGTTGAACCCGATGACCGGGTCCGCCCCGTCCAGGTCCACGTCGTCGTTCAGGTAGCGCAGCAGGCCGTAGGTCAGTCCGTCGGGCAGGGCGCGCAGCTGTTCCTTGGCGGCCTTGATCACCGGGCCCAGGGCGGGCTCGCCGCCGGCCACCTGTGACCAGCTCAGCCGGCCGGCCTTCAACGCCACCGGGTATTTGGTGGTGAACCAGCCGACGGTGCGCGACAAGTCCACCCGGGGGAACAGTTCCTCCTGACGGCCGTGGCCCTCCACGTCGATGCCGATCGGCGCCGCGCCGGTGCCCAGGAACTCCGCGAAGGCCAGTCCGAAGGCGATCAACAGGATGTCGCCCACGCCTGCGTGGAAGGCGGCCGGCACCTCGCCGAGCAGCAGCCGGGTCGTCTCGACGTCCAGCGAGACGGACAGCTGACCGGCGTTCACGTAGGTGTCGGCCTCGGGTTGCACCGCCGGCAACGCGGCCGGGGTGGCCGCGACCTGCCGCCACTCGTCGGCGCGGGACACCACGTCGGGCCGGTGCGCGTACTCCTGAAGCAGCGACGACCACCGGGCGAACGACGTGCCGGGGGCCAGCAGGGCGATGGGCTGCCCGTTGTGATGCTGAGCCCACGCGATGTTGAAGTCTTCCAACAGGATTCGCCACGACACCCCGTCGACGGCGAGGTGGTGGATGATCAGCGCCAGCTGACCCGTCGACTGCGCCCACGCCGCGCTGACCATCACCCCGGCGGCCGGGTTCAGCCGCGACCGGGCCTCCGCCAACGCCTCGTCGGACAGCGACTCGACGGCGTGCACGCAGCCGCGCGCGTCCACCGCCCCAACCTCGGGCACCTGCAGCGACCAGCCGCCCGCACCGTCGTCATCGGCGCGCAGCCGCAGGGCGGCATGGCGATCCAGCAACGCCTGCAGCACCGCGACCACGTCGTCCTCGCCGGCCCCGGCCGGGGCTTGCACCACCATGGTCTGGTTGAACTGCTCGATGGGCCCGTCGATGCTTTCCAGCCATCGCATGATCGGGGTGGCCACCACCGGCCCGACGCCGTCGTCGCCCGCCCCGGCCGCACCGTCGGCCGCCACCTCGGCCACCCGGGCCAGCCTGGCCACCGACTGCTCGACGAACACGTCGCGCGGCCGGAACAGGATGCCGGCCGCGCGGGCGCGCGCGACCACCTGCATCGACAGGATGCTGTCGCCACCCAGGTCGAAGAACGAGGCGTCGACACCGACCCGCTCGAGCCCCAGCACCTGGGCGTAGATGTCGGCCAGGATCTCCTCGACCGCGTCGCCCGGGGCGCGGTACTCGGCGGTGGCGTACTCGGGTGCGGGTAGGGCCCGCTTGTCGAGCTTGCCGTTGCCGGTCAGCGGCAGGGTCTCCAGCACCACCACCGCGGCCGGGACCATGTATGGCGGGAGGCGATCGGCCAGCGCAGCCCGGATCGCAGCCGGATCGGCGGTCCCGGTGATGTATCCCACCAGGCGCTTGTCGCCGGGGCGGTCCTCGCGGGCGATCACGGCAGCCTGGTCGACCCCGTCGAGGCCCTTGAGCACCGACTGGATCTCGCCGAGCTCGATGCGGTAGCCGCGGATCTTGACCTGCTCGTCGGAGCGGCCGAAGTACTGCAGCTGCCCGTCCTCGCCCCAGCAGACCAGGTCGCCGGTGCGGTACATACGCGCTCCGGGACCGCCGAAGGGGTTGGCCACGAACCGGGAAGCCGTCAGCCCGGCGCGGCGCACGTATCCGATTCCGACGCCGCGGCCCGCCAGGTACAGCTCACCGACCACACCGGCAGGCACGGGTTGCAACCACTTGTCGAGGACGAACATCGCCGCGCCGGAAATCGGTGAACCGATCGGCACGACGCCGGTTCCGGGGGTCAGCGGCTTGCTGATCGAGGCGCACACCGTGGTTTCGGTGGGGCCGTAGGCGTCGAGCATGACCCGCCCTGGCGCCGCCCACCGATCCACCACGTCGGCCGGGCAGGCCTCGCCGGCCACCACCAAGGCGGTGGACTCGAGGCCCTCCGCCGGCAACATCGCCACCGAGGACGGGGTTTGCGTCAGCACGCTGACCTTTTCGGCGGCCAGCAGGTCGTGAAGCTCGTCCGGGGAGCTCGCCACGGACTCGGGCACCACCAGCAGCCGGCGCCCGCGCAGCAGCGCGCCGAAGATCTCCCACACGGAGAAGTCGAAGGCCGCGGAATGGCATTGCGTCCAGACCTGCCCCTTGGGCAGGCCCTCGTCGAGCGACTCGATCAGCCACGTGACGTTGAGATGAGGAATGGCAACGCCTTTGGGGGTTCCGGTGGTCCCGGAGGTGTAGATGATGTAGGCGACATTCTGCGGCGCCGGCGCGGGCAATGCCGTGCTGGGCTGCGCTTCGACGGCCGGGTCGTGGACGTCGACGACCAGCAGGTCGTGCCCGTCCAGCCGCGACCGCAGGTCCGCCGTGGTGATCACCGCGCAGGGCGTCGCGTCGGAAAGCACGAACTCCATGCGCGCGGCCGAGTGCGCCGGGTCGATCGGCACGTAGGCCGCACCCGTCTTGAGCACGGCGAGCATGGCCACGATCGCGTCGGTGCAGCGCGGGAACATCACCGCCACGCAGTCGCCCGGGCCCGCCCCGTGGCCGGCCAGCAGATGCGCCAAGCGGTTGGAAGCCTCGTCGAGTTCGGCGTACGTCAACGACTTGGCCGCGCAGGTCACCGCCAGCGCCTCTGGCGATCGCTTCACGTGTTCGGCGAACGCGACCGGGATGGAGACGGGCTCGGGCACCGGCTGGGTCAGGGCCGCCCGATTGCTCCACTCGTCGAGCCGAGCCGGCTCGTCGGCGGCGAGCAGGTCGACCGAGGACAGCCACCGCTCCGGGTCGGCGGTCATCTCCTCCAGCACCTGCTGCATGCGCGCCGCCAGATCGGCCACGCCGAAGTCCGCGAACGGTTGGCCCGGTCCCGCGGTGCTGAGGAAGAGTTGGTCGCCGGCGCCGAGGAAGAACAGGCTGAAGTGCCCGACGGGCCCATGGTTGGTGTAACTCGCCGTCGCCGGCGAACCGGCGAGGTCCAGCGTCAGCCGCATCGGAAGGAAGTTGATGCCGACCCGGTTCGCCGCCTGCCGCAGGCCGTCGCTCTCGAGGGTGTGCACCGGGAACCGCTGGTGGTGCAGCAGCTCCCGGATTCGGGTGTCGACGTGCTTGCAGAAGTCGGCGACGGTGGCGGTGGGCGATGTGTCCAGCACCAGCGGCACCACCCCGGCGAACATGCCGGGAAGCGTTTTCGACTCTTGGCTCACCCGGCGGCTCACGGGAAAGTCGAGCGCGACCTGCGAGCCGCTCCCCGACCAGGCCCGCACCAGGAGCGCGCACGCCGCGGTGGTGACCGAAAAACGACGGATGCCCAGCTTCTTGGACAGCTCCTTGATCCGGGTGGTGACGGACGGGTCCAGCTGGACGGACGCGGACGGCGAATAGTGGTCTTTGCCGCTGGTGGCCTCGGCCGGGCGATCGACCCACGCGGTCTCCGGTGGGAGGTTGTTGCCCCAGTACGACTTGTCTTCCTGGTAGTCGGAGGAAGCCTCGTATCCCGACTCCAGGTCGACCAAATCCTGCGCCGAGCCGAAATACGCATCGGGAATGGGCTTTCCGGCCATCATGGCCGAATAAATTGTGGCAACGCGACGGGCCACCAGCGCCATACCCAATCCGTCGATTGCTATGTGGTGGCAGCAACCGAACAAATAAAACTCGTCAACCCCGGTTTGGAATAGCACGAATTGGAACAGCTGCCCGTTCAAGTCCATGGGCGTCCGCTGGATCGACGACGCCATCGCGCGGGCTTCCTGCACGGGGTCGGGCAGGGAAGTCAGGTCGTGGAAGGCGAGCTCGACGTCCGGGTAGTCGATCGGCTTCTGGACCACGTGGCCGTCGACCTCGAAGAACGAGACGCGGCCGGCCTCGGCCTCCGCGACGGTCTGGGTGAGGGCGCGCCCGAGGGCATCGCGGTCGACCGGACCGTCGATCCTGATCAAAAGCCCGAGCTGCCACTCCGTGCCGACGAAGCCCGTTTCCTGCGAAAGCCAGATGTCGAGCTGTCCGCGCGTCAGCGGAAGTGTGTGATCACCAACTCCCATCGACTCCCCCAAAGCTCCATCCGCCCCATACCCCGACTCGTTACTGGTCAAAACCCCGGCCCGTTGCGAGCTTGTCTCGCAGGCTCTTTGGCCGGATGTCGGGCCAGTTCTGTTCGATGTACTCCAAACATGCAGCGCGATCGGCCTCGCCGTAGACCACTTTCCAGCCGGCTGGAACGTCGGCGAAGGCCGGCCAGAGGCTGTGTTGCTCCTCGTCGTTCACCAAGACGAAAAAACTGCCGTTGTCGTCGTCGAACGGATTGATGCTCACAGTTCTCCAAGCTGCTAGTTGACATGAGTGGAACGGTTCCAAACCATACGGGAGCCACTAGCGCGCGTCCGTGGTTTGGACAAAGTTCCCGGGGTGACCCGTCAGGCTCTTAACGCGCCCTAAAGATTGGGCTGGTACAGGGCTGCGCAGCTGCCGCCGTTGGCTGCTGTGACCTGCAGTAATGGCTCACCGATGCGGCTCGCGATTGGGCAGGTCGGCCTTCAAGGACGATGGAATTTTGGGTGCTTGTCGTTGACGAGGATACCGGCGCTCGAGCCCCCGGGAAAATCACGACGAGGCGCGCCCGTTCCGGTGGCCCGAGGCGCCACGAGAACGGACCCGACGACCACCCAGAAGAGGCCCAGGCCGATGCCGGGCGGCCCGCGGCCGAAGCAACGCCGCGGAACCCATTGACTATGGGCGCCGAGCGCCGTTAGCTGGCTAGGGCCGCCGACCAGCCGGCGGCCCTCGGCGGGGGGGAAATATCCGAGCGGACCATCCGGGACGGGCGATCTAGAAACAGCCGTTAAGCACGCGGTATGCATTACGATCCCGTATCTCCTGAACGAAGGGCTGATACGGAGACCGCTGGCGTGGTTTACTCATCAAGACCTGGTCGCGCTCCCCGGGGGGCGGGGCTCGTAAGAGGTGCCGGAGCACGACTAGTCTGCGACGTACACCGCGATCGATGTACCGCAGTCTGGTCTCGCGATCCGCATGTAACAGTTTGTTCGGGCCGGCGGATATGGCAAGAGACGTCAGAAACGGGTAGAAGGGGGTGCGGTGGTCGATCCCGACGTGCGGGCCCGGCCCGATATCGCCATCACGAAAGGCCGCGACATCAGTCAACAGTCTGACCGCCGACGCCGTTTTTCACCCTTTGCTCGTCGATCTTCCGATGAGGTCGGCGCGGTTCGCGCGCCTCGGGAAAACCGGCGGACTCGGCGAGCCGGATTGTTCAGAGCTCTCAAGCACTTGTGGATCCCATTGGTCATAATTGCGGTCGTCGCCGCAGGCGGTCTGACCGTTTCCCGCTTGCACGGGATATTCGGATCCGAAAAGCGTCCTTCTTACGCCGACACCCGGCAGCAGGACACCAAGCCCTTCAACCCCAAGCACGTGAAATACGAGGTTTTCGGACCGCCTGGCGCGACGGCCGACATCAGCTACTTCGACGCGAATGGCGAGCCGAATCACATCAACGGCATCCATCTTCCTTGGTCGTTCGATATTGCGACCACACTCCCTTCGATCGTGGGAAACGTTGTCGCGCAGGGCGATAGCGACACCCTGGGCTGCCGCATCGTGGTGGATGGCGTGGTCAAAGCCGAGAGGATTTCACACGAGTTGAACGCGTTCACCTACTGCGTGTTGACAGCCACATGAGCAACCAAGAATTGGATACGGAACGGGCCTCGCAACCATTCTTTGCGCGGATGATCCACCGGTTCTCGGTGCCGATCATCTTGGGTTGGTTGGGCATCGCGGTGCTCATCAGCATCGGCGTTCCGTCCCTGGAACAAGTCGAGGCGGAGCACGCGGTATCGCTGAGTCCCATAGGCGCGCCTTCATTCAAAGCAATGGAGCGCCTCGGTCAGGACTTCAAGGAAACCAACTCCGGCGCGTTGGCAATGATTCTGCTGGAAAGTCAGCAGCCACTCGGCGACGATGCGCACCACTACTACGACCGTTTGGTTCGCCTTCTCGAAGACGACCACAAGCATGTGCAGCACGTCCAAAACTTCTGGGGCGACCCGATAACCCGGGGGGCGGCGCAAAGCCAAGACGGCAAGGCCGCCTACGTGCAGGTCAATCTGAATGGCACCCAGGGTGGCAGTCAGGGTGACGAATCCGTCGCGGCGGTCCGCAAGATCGTGCAGCGGGCGGACCCCCCGCAGGGTCTGAAGGTCTACGTCACGGGCCCTGCGCCGATCGTCGCGGATATGAACATCGCCGGCCAGAAGACGGTCATGTTGGTCACCGTTGCGAGCCTGGCGGTCATCTTTATTACCCTGCTGCTCGTCTACCGGTCGGTCGTCACCGTGATTCTGTTGCTACTGATCGTCGGGCTCGAATTGCAAATCGCCCGTGGAATGGTCGCATTGCTCGGCCATTTAGGGATTGTTGGCCTCACCACTTTCGCCGTCAACCTATTGGTGGCAGCGGTAATCGCGACGGGAACGGACTACGGAATATTTTTCGTCGGCCGGTATCAAGAAGCCCGATCGGTTGGCGAGAGCCGAGAGACGGCTTTCTATACGACCTTTGGGAGCGTGGCGAAGGTCGTGTTGGCGTCGGGTCTGACGATTGCCGGGGCGGTGCTGTGCCTCAGCTTCACCCGGCTCCCGTATTTCCAGCCACTGGGCATCCCCTGCGCCGTCGGCATCGCGATAGCTGTGCTCGTCGCGCTGACACTGGGGCCGGCATTGCTTGCCGCGGGTGCCCGTTTCGGTCTGTTCGAAGCGAAGCGGCCTATCTCGACCCACCGATGGCGACGGTTCGGCACGGCGATTGTTCGGTGGCCGGCACCGATCCTGATCGCATCGTTGGCGATCGCGCTCATCGGATTGTTGACACTGCCTAATTACAAACCCAGCTACGACGATCAGAAATTCATACCGCAGAACATTCCGGCCAACGTCGGGTATGCGGCCGCCGAACGGCACTTCCCTGGCTCGCGAATGATGATGCCGGAAATTCTCCTGGTCGAGACCGATCATGATTTGCGAAATCCAACGGACATGTTGGTGATAAACAAGCTGGCCAAGGGCGTCCTCGCGGTTCCGGGAATTTCGACGGTCCAGACGGTCACCCGGCCCGAAGGGGTCCCGCTCCAGCACACGACCATTCCGTGGATCATGAGCATGTCCCAGGCGAGCCAACTGCAGAACATGGCATTCCAGAAAGACCGGATGGATGACATGCTCAAGCAGGCCGAAGAGATGGGCAAAATGATCGCCATCATGGAGCACATGGTGGGCCTGATGCGTGACTTGGTGAACACCACCCATCAGATGGTCGGCACGACGCACGAAATGCAGGACATCACTTCTGAATTGCGCGACCACATCTCGGATTTCGAGGATTTCTGGCGGCCGATCCGCAGCTACTTCTACTGGGAACGGCACTGCTACGACATCCCCATCTGCTTCTCGCTGCGATCCATCTTCGACGCGCTTGACGGTGTCGACGAGGTCAACGACAAGTTGAAGCAACTGGTCGGCAACCTTGATGAGCTCGATGTCGTGCTGCCGCAGATGGTCATGGAGATTCCTCCGATGATCGAGATCATGAAGGGCATGCGCAGCATGATGCTGACGATGCACAGCACCATGTCCGGCGTCATGGGGCAGATGGATTCGAGCGTCAAGGATCCGAGCGCCATGGGGCAGGCTTTCGACGCTTCCCGAAACGACGACTCCTTCTATTTGCCGCCGGGAATCATCGACGGTTCGGAGGCCTTCAAGCGGGTCGAGAAGGTGTTCATGTCGCCGGACGGCAAGGATTTCCGGCTGCTCATTTCGCAGCGGGGCGACCCGGCGACGCCCGAGGGGCTGTCGCGGGTCGAGGCCATCAAGACGGCGGCCGAAGAGTCGTTGAAGGGCACGCCCCTGGAAAACGCCAAGATCTACCTCACCGGCACCGCGGCGATCACCAAAGACTTGGTGGACGGCTCCAAGTTCGACCTGTTGATCGCCGGCGTCTCCGCGCTCTGCCTCATTTTCATCATCATGCTGATCATGACGCGCAGTTTCATTGCCGCCATGGTGATCGTGGGAACGGTCTTGCTCTCGTTGGGGGCGTCATTCGGCCTGTCCATCCTGGTCTGGCAGAACCTGCTCCACGAACCGCTGCACTGGACCGTGCTGTCCACGTCGGTGATCGTCCTCTTGGCGGTGGGGTCTGACTACAACCTGTTGTTGGTGTCCCGCATGAAAGAGGAGTTGGGCGCCGGCATCAACACCGGCATCATCCGTGCCATGGGCGGAACCGGCAAGGTCGTCACCAATGCGGGCCTGGTCTTCGCGTTCACCATGGGGTCGATGGTGGTCAGCGACCTGCGCAGCATCGGCCAGGTGGGCACGACCATCGGCATGGGCCTGCTGTTCGACACGTTGGTCGTCCGCGCGTTCATGACGCCGGCGGTTGCCGCGCTGCTCGGACGCTGGTTCTGGTGGCCGCAGCGCGTACGGCCCCGCCCGGCGAGCGCCCTGCTCAGGCCCACGGGACCGCGCCCGCTGGTACGTTCCTTGCTGCTGAAAGATTCGCGATAAGTGGCGGGCCTCCACGTCTGGTCGGGAACGGGGCGGCATGAGTAACCCGCGCCCGGGTGCCTTCTCTGCGCCGCGGACGATCCGCAGGCTCGCGCTGCTCATCATCCTGGGCTGGGTGGCGTTCACGCTGCTGGTTTCGTTCGGTGTTCCGTGGCTCGAGACGGTCGGACGGGAGCATTCCGTCCCGATGGCCCCGCAGGACGCGCCGGCGGTGCAGGCGATGCAGCGGATGGGCAAGGACTTCAAGGAGTCCGACTCGGACAGTTTCGCGATGCTCGTATTGGAGAGCCAGCAGCCGCTCGGCGACGACGCGCACGCGTACTACGACCGGCTGGTCCGCGAGTTGCGCGCGGACACCAAACACGTTGAGCACGTGCAGGACTTGTGGGGCGATCGGCTCACCGCGGCGGGCGCGCAAAGCCCGGACAGTAAGGCCGTCTACGTCCAGATGAATCTCGCGGGTAACCAGGGCACCACGCTGGGCCAGGACTCGATTGCATCCGTCCGCCATATCATCGCGCGGACACCTCCTCCCCCGGGGCTGCACGCCTATGTCACCGGGCCCGCGGCGCTCGTTTCGGATATGCAGCACGCCGGTGACAGTTCCATCCTGAAGATGACCCTGATCGGCGCGGTGATCATCTTTACGGTGTTGATGTTCGTCTACCGGTCGGTGTTCACTGTGATTTTTCTACTGATCACGGTCGGGATCGAAGTGTTTGCGGCACGGGGATTTATCGCGTTCCTCGGCGACAACGGTGTTGTCGCGCTCTCCACGTTCGCCATCAACTTGCTGGTGGCCCTCGCCATGGCGGCCGGCACCGACTATGGCATCTTCTTCTTCGGCCGGTATCAGGAGGCGCGCCAGGCGGGCGAGGACCGGGAGACGGCCTTCCACACCACCTACCGCGGTGTGGCGCCCGTCGTCCTGGGTTCCGGTCTGACGATCTCCGGGGCGATGCTGTGCCTGAGCTTCACCAGGATGCCCATCTTCCAGACCATCGGCGTGCCGTGCGCGGTGGGCATGCTCGTTTCGGTCTTGATCGCGCTGAGCCTGGTTCCTGCGGTCATCACCGTTGGCAGCGCATTCGGGCTCTTCGACCCCAGGCATCACATCGGTTTCGGCAGATGGCGCCGGGTCGGGACCGCGATCGTCCGCTGGCCGGTGCCGATCCTGGTCGCGACCATGGCGGTCGCATTGGTCGGCCTGGTGACCCTGCCCGGCTATAAGACCAGCTACAACGACCGGGCGTACATCCCCAAGGACATCCCGGCGAATGTCGGTTACGCCGCGGCCGATCGCCATTTCTCGCAAGCCCGAATGATGCCGGAAATCCTGATGATCGAAGCCGATCATGACATGCGCAACCCCGCGGATTTCCTCATATTGCATCGGCTGGCCAAGGGAATCTTCCAGGTTCACGGAATCTCACGCGTGCAGGGAATCACTCGGCCCGAGGGCACGCCGATTCAGCACACCTCGATCCCATTCCTGCTCAGCATGCAGCAGGCGATCATTCACCAAGACGTGAAATACATGCAGGCGCGCATGGACGACCTGGTAGTCCAGGCCAACATGTTGGCCGAGCAGATCAAGCACATGAAGCGGATGTACGAGCTGCAAAAACAGATGACCGCTCTGACTCATGACTCGATCGCCAAGACGCATGAGATGTTTGAAGTAATTAGTGACCTTCGGGACGACTTATCGAATTTCGAGGATTTCTTCCGACCGATTAGAAGCTATTTCTACTGGGAACGGCATTGCTACGACATTCCCATCTGCTTCTCGCTCCGCAGCATCTTCGACACCCTCGATGGAGTCGACACGCTGAGCGACAAGATGAAAGAGCTCCTCGTCCATCTCGACCACATGGACGTCATCATGCCGCAGCTGCTCGAGCAGTTTCCGCCGATGATCGCGATGTCCGAGGACATGCGACAGATGATGTTGACCAATCACAGCACCATGTCCGGCATCATCGGCCAGATGGACAGCAACGACAAGGATGCCGTTGCGATGGGCGAGGCGTTCGATGCCTCAAAAAATGACGACTCGTTCTATTTGCCCCAGGACATTTTCGAGAACCCAGACTTCAAGAAGGCGATGAGCCAGTTCCTGTCTCCGGACGGAAAAGCGGCTCGGTTCATCATCTCCCACCTGGGCGACCCCGCGACGCCCGAGGGGGTGGCGCGTATCGACAAGATCAGGACGGCCGCGGAAGAGGCGCTCAAGAACACGCCGCTGGAGAATTCCAAAATCTTCATCGCGGGCACCGCGTCGACGTACAAGGACTTCCGCGACGGATCCACCTATGACCTCTTCATCGCCGGCGTCGGTGCGCTCTGCCTGATTTTCATCATCATGCTCATCCTGACGCGAAGCTTCGTGGCGGCCCTCGTCATTGTCGGCACCGTGGCCCTTTCCTTGGGCGCCTCGTTCGGGCTTTCGGTGCTGATCTGGCAGTACATTCTCGGTATCAAATTGCACTGGATGGTGCTGCCGATGTCGGTGATCGTCCTCTTGGCGGTCGGCTCCGACTACAACCTGTTGTTGGTGTCCCGGATGAAAGAGGAACTGGCCGGCGGGATAAAGACGGGCATCATCCGCGCCATGGGCGGTACGGGCAAAGTCGTGACCAACGCCGGTCTGGTATTCGCGTTCACGATGGCCTCGATGGTGGCCAGCGACTTGCGGATCATCGGCCAGGTCGGTACCACGATCGGCCTCGGTCTGATGTTCGACACCTTGATCGTGCGTTCCTTCATGACGCCCACGATTGCCACGATCCTCGGACGGTGGTTCTGGTGGCCGCAGGTGGTTCGGCCCCGCCCGGCCAGCCGGATGCTTCGCTCCGAGGGGCCGCGTCCGTTGGTACGTTCCCTCCTGCTGCACCGAGAGTTCGGCGAGGATGCGCCGACGGCCGAGCTTCCCAGGGTGTCTCATTAGAGGCTGTCATTGCCACAAAAAGGGAAACTATGCCTATCTCAAGTCCTGCCGCAGGGTATTGCGCGGCAGGACTTGATTCCTAAGACGAAAGGCACCAAGGGAATTTCAATGAACACCAGCGTGCGTCTGACAGTGCGATCCCGTCAAACCCGTTTGTTCGAAGAGCGGGTCTACCGCGCATTTGCTGGGGCTTTACACGAGCAACTAAGGATCGCGATCCCTCTAACATGAAATACTCCTAACGTGAGCCCACTGGCGATCGAGGTTGACAACCTCACAAAGACATTCGGAAACGATGCCCACGCGCTGCGTGGTGTCAGCTTCTCGGTTCCGGCCGGTACCGTTTGTGGCCTGCTCGGCCACAACGGCGCCGGGAAAACCACCACGATCAACATATTGTCAACCCTGATTCGGCCGAGTTCGGGCCGTGCGACGGTAGCCGGGCACGACATCGTCCGCCAGCCCGCCAGGGTACGTGCCAGCATTGCGATGACTGGGCAATTCATAGCATTGGACACCTTGCTCACCGGCCGGGAGAACCTGGTCTTGTTCGGCAGGCTACGTGGTTTGCGCCGTCGACAAGCAAAGGCCCGTGCCGAGGAGCTAATCGAGCAGTTCGGCCTCGGCACAGCCGCCGACCGCCAGATATTCACCTATTCCGGAGGAATGAGGCGCCGCGTCGACCTCGCCGCTGCACTGATGGTGCTACCCCAAGTTCTGTTTCTCGACGAGCCGACCACTGGGCTGGACCCTCGCAGCCGCCGCGACGTCTGGGCGCTAGTCAGCTCGCTTGCCGCGCAAGGAGTCACGGTGCTTTTGACCACGCAGTACTTGGAAGAAGCCGACGTGCTTAGCAACTCGATTGTGGTCATGGACCATGGGCAGCTGATCGCCAGCGGCACCGCGGAAGACCTCAAGCGTCGAGTGGGCGGCAATTACTGCCAAGTTAGTCCAGCCAATCCGAGTGATCTGTCCCATGTCGCGGCCGCTTTGGCCGGTTTTGATGGAATCGATGTGGATGCCGACACAAATTCGGTGTCGGTGTTTGCGCCCGATGGAGTGGCTACGCTCGGCGAGGTGTTTCGCCGCGTCGACGCCCTCGGCGTGGAACTCGCCGACATCTCGCTGCGCAAACCATCGCTCGATGAGGCGTTCCTCCACCTCACCGACCGCACCGTTGCCCAATCATGAGTGCGTTTGCTGCCCTCACGGAGCGTTCGATACTGTCGGCAGCCCGCGATGGGGAGATGATTTTTGAAATAGTGGCACCGGTGATCTATCTGGCAGGCTTCACAGTGGCGTTGCACGGCTTAGTCGACACCGGTCGGGTCAACTATGCGCAGTATCTGCTGCCGGCGGTGGTGGTCCAATCGATGATCTTTGTCGCACTGATGACCGCCGACCGCTCAGCCCGTGATCACCTATCTGGATTAGGCGAGCGGCTGCACACGCTGCCGATCGCCGCGCTGGCCCCAGTTAGTGCCCGTATGGTGGCCACCCTTTTACGCGCAGTACTCGCGCTCTCAGTGGCGATGGTCGCCGGTTACGCATTCGGATTTCGAATGAATAGCGGACCCGCCTATGCGGCAGCCTTCTTGCTGATCGCCTTGCTCTTGTGCATGGCCGTAGCGCTCGGTGCTGACGCGCTCGGTTCGCGGACAAAAAGCCTCCAGGGCGCGAGCTACGTACTATTTGTACCTCAGCTCTTGTTGTTTATGCTGTCCACCGGAATCGCGCCCGAGAAGACCTTTCCCCGCTGGCTGCGGCCGTACGTACGGGACCAACCGGTGTCGCAGGTCGCTGAGACACTTCGCGGCCTTGCGACCGGGCACGTGGTAGTCAGCAGCGTGTCCGCCAGTCTGGCTTGGTGCGGTGGCATGTTGTTAACTTTTGGCTTGATCGCTGGGCGAATGCAGAGGCGGCCATCGTGACTTTCCCGCCGGCGACTGAAGGCTCACTGGTGGTGCAGAGCTGGCTTCAAGCCGGTCGGCTCCTTACACGGTGGCGGCGTGACAGAACGGTGTTGCTTGGATCGTTGCTCCTGCCCGTCGGCCTCCTGTTGCTCTACCAAGCGGTGTTAGGCGAGCGGGTGCGTCAGGTCACCGGAACCGACAGCCTTCACGGGCTGGTGCCGATTTCAGCAGTGCTCTCCGCACTCTTCGGCGCCATGACCAACGCGGTCGGCATCACGCTTGACCGCGAATCAGGGCTACTCAGTCGCATGTGGGTGTTGCCGGTCCATCGGACAAGTGCGCTTACTGGGCGGCTCACCGCGGAAGCCACCCGTGCGATTCTTGGAACGGTGCTGATTACCGGCCTCGGGGTGATCATGGGGCTGCGCTTCGCGCACGGCTGGGCGGCTGGGCTGATGTATGTTTTGGTTCCGTCGATTGTGGTGCTTGAGTTCACGGCGCTGACTATGGCCCTAGTTATCCGCCCAAATGGTCGCACCATGACGCCTTGGCTGTCGGCTGGTATCGTCGCGCTGGCATTCCTCAACCCAGGGACCACTCCTATCGGTCAATACCCGGGTTGGCTTCGGCCATTCGTTCGCATGCAACCGATATCGCCACCTGTGGAGGTGATGCGAGCGCTGTCACACAATGGCCCCATCGTTTGGCCCCTGACGATGACGGTGCTCTGGGCGGTCGTGCTACTCGCAATTTTCATCCCATTGGCGGCGCGCGGCTATCGATTAGCCGCCGAATCCACTCCTTGAGTGTTTCGCTATCCGTATCAACGCGAACAACGGTCACTCATGTATCGTGTTGACGCGTGAAGATAACCCATACACGCGCACCGCAAATATTCTGACCCAGCGAGCACAGCCGGGCACCTAGGAGTGGGCACTAGACCTTCCTGTGGCTTCGTCTGACCGAGCTCTGGATGCAGCTCTGATCCTGATTAGTCGCGCACGCAACGCAAGTCGGCGATTCTCTCTATCCCTCAAGAACGCGAGCATTCGGCTGCAGGTCTCCCAAGCCGCCACCCAAAAATACATTGGAAGCCGCTTTCGGAACTCCCTGTCGGTGCCTTCCCTCATGCTGAGCCCCGTCATGTCGTTGTAGTGCGCAATTACGATGTCCATGTGCCGGGTGACTAGAGCCGGATTTGAAAAGCATCGGATATTGAAATCCCAGTCGGCCCAGATCGGGTAGCGGAGGTTGTAGGGACCGATACCGGCGAAGAGCTCGCGACGGTAAAAGATCGACTGATGGCACAGATTCGTCTCAAACAGCAGGCGGTCAAGGTCGAAGGCGCCCGCATGGCGAATTCCTGTCGAGCGCATAATCACGTCGCCATATACCAGATCGCTGTGGTCGTGTTCCCCAATGAAGGCGGCCACGCGGGCCAATGTGTCTGATTCGCAAAGGGTATCGTCAGCACCTAGAAAGAGGAGCCACGCGCCCTTCGAGATGCCGACACCGCGATTCATGGCATCGTACGGGCCATCGTCCGGACCGCTGTACATGACAAGGCGCGCGCCTAGCCGGGGGCCAAAGCTGTGCGCGATGTCTAACGTTTCATCCGTCGAACCGCCGTCAACGAGGACCATTTCGAAGTCGGCATAGGTCTGGCAGACGATGCTGTCGATGCAAGCCTGCAGTGTCTCGGCTGCGTTAAATGAAGGGACGATGATCGAAAACATTGGTGCGGTCATGACTTAAGTCACGTTAGCAGGAGGGCCCCTCCCTCTGCAGCTTCGTTCACACGACTTCGGCCTTAAGCCGGATGACATAATTCGTCATCGGCTCATACCACCGGTCCGTGGAGACCCACTTCGCTCGCCTCACGGATCCGAAGAGATACGCAGCAAATGCCTCAGCTTGGGCGCCCTGCCAATACGGGCACTTCATTGCCGCGCAGCACCGGCGTTCGCGCGATACCAATGCACCGTCTCCTCGATCCCCTGACGAAGTGCGACCCGGGGCCGCCATCCCGCTTCCCGCAGAACCGAAACATCCAACAGTTTGCGCGGTGTACCATCCGGTTTCGTTGTATCCCAACGCGTTTCGCCGTTGAATCCGACCGCTGACGCTACCATCTCGGCGATCTCGCTGATGGTGTGGTCGACGCCGGTCCCGACGTTGACGTGTTTCGGACCATCGAAGTGCTCCAGCAGGTATAGACAGGCGCTCGCCAGGTCGTCGACATGCAGGAGCTCTCGCCGTGGAGTTCCAGTGCCCCAATTCGTTACATAGGGGGCCCCGCTGGCTCGGGCTTCCTCATACCGGCGGATGAGCGCCGGCAACAGATGCGAGCCGGACGGAGAAAAGTTGTCACCTGGCCCGTAGAGATTGGTCGGCATCGCCGAGATCCACGGCAGGCCGTATTGCCGCCTGACCGCCTGAACCTGAAGGATCCCAGCGATCTTGGCGATCGCGTAAGCATCGTTCGTCGGCTCTAACTCCCCGGTCAGTAACGCGCTCTCCTTTATAGGCTGCGGCGTGAATTTCGGGTATATGCAAGAGGAACCAAGGAACAGCAGCCGCGGCACGCGCGCGGCCAGGGCGGCGTCCAGCAGATTGACCTGGATCCGGAGGTTTTCGGACAGGAAATCGACAGGGTACGTGTTATTGGCCAGGATGCCGCCCACGCGAGCCGCGGCGTCGATGATTACGTGCGGTCTGGTCTGCAGGACGAAGTCAAACGTGGCGTCCCGGTCGGCCAAATCTAGTTGACTGCGCGAGCGTACGAGCAGATTTTTGAATCCTTCGCGTTGAAAGTTGCGCAGCAAGGCGGCACCGACGAGTCCCCGGTGCCCCGCGATGAAGACCGGAACCGTGCGATCGAGCACGCCTACTGGCGAGTTCATCCCTCCTCAGCTCCAACCAGGTAGGCATGGCTGGTCAATCCATGGCCTGCCGTCGCATTCGAGGGCGGCGATGTCCGCCTCCACCATGATCCGCGCCAGCTCGCCCGTGTGGACGGAGGCCTTCCACCCCAACGTTTCGGCGGCCTTAGTCCCGTCGCCTATCAGCGAATCAACTTCAGTGGGCCGCAAATAGCGATCGTCGAATTTCACATGCTCCTGCCAGTCCAGCCCGGCGTGGCCGAAAGCGGTTTGCGCAAATTCGCGCACGCTGTAGCCACGCCCTGTCGCAAGAACGAAGTCCTCGGGTTCCTGTGCCTGCAGCATGCGCCACATCCCTTCGACGTACTCAGGTGCGTAGCCCCAGTCTCGGACAGCGTCGAGGTTGCCCAAGTAGACATTTGATTGCACGCCCGCTTTGATCCGTGCCACCGCTCGCGTAATCTTTCGAGTGACGAAAGTTTCACCCCGCCTGGGAGATTCGTGATTGAAGAGGATGCCGTTCACCGCGAACAATCCGTACGCTTCTCGATAGTTGCGCGTCGCCCAGTATGAGTAGACCTTCGCCGCACCATACGGTGACCGCGGATAGAACGGTGTTTGCTCATTCTGCGGTGGCGGCGACGCTCCGAACATTTCCGACGAAGACGCCTGGTAGAAGCGGCATTGCACTCGCGAGAGGCGAACGGCTTCGAGGAGTCGGATCGAGCCCACGCCGGTGGTGTCGCCGGTGTGCACCGGCTCATCGAAGCTGACACGCACATGAGACTGCGCCGCAAGGTTGTAGACCTCATCCGGGTCGATGGTGCCCAGCAGCGTCACCAGGCGGGTCCCGTCGGTGAGGTCGCCATAATGCAAAAACAGCCGCGCACCGGTTTGATGCGGGTCGACGTAGAGGTGATCGATGCGCGACGTGTTGAATGTGGAGGCTCTACGGATCAGCCCATGGACTTCGTATCCCTTACTCAGCAGCAGCTCGGCAAGATACGAACCGTCTTGCCCGGTGATCCCCGTTATGAGCGCTCGCTTCACTGGGTCTCTGCTTCAGTCGGTGCTTTGTCATCACCAGACGGGCGCCGTTCCATCATCACGGCGCTCTCATTCCTCGTTGTGTGCCACAACGGTGGGGCGTCGGCATCAGTTAATAGTAGATGCCTTGGCACGCAGGCATCGTCTAACCTCGCCGGTTCCCGTCACACGTCGCAAGACAGCTGAAGTCCAACGGAAAGCGGCTGTCTAACCTGGTGAGGTAGAGAGGATTCCAATGCCCACGGCGGCAACCGAACACCCCACCGAGGCGTGTTGAGCCGCGTCTTGCGGCGGACCGGGCGCCGGTGGCATCGTCGCTAGATGACCAGCCAATCCGCCGGCGCCAAGCTGCCGACCCCCACGTACCGTGGACCTTCTGTCGTCGGATGAGCAGAGCGGTTACGCATAGTCTTGGGCCTTCAAACGCTAGACTTCAAGCCGTATCGATTTTGGGAGGCGATGACTCAAGTGAAAACGATTCGGCGGGCCGTTGCAAGCTTTAGAAGAAGCCTTGCTTGGTCACTCTTCGTAAAGCGCCGACTCCCCTGCGTTGTGACTGTGAAGGACTTCGAGTCGCCGGGCGTACGTTTCGAGGTAACTAATGTTGTCGAATACTTCCGAGTTGTCGACCACGGGGGCGAGACCGAGTATCTTGCCGCGATGCTCCGTGATCTTCAGAATGATGACGTATTTTTTGATGTCGGCGCAAATGTGGGTTTGGTCGCACTCCACGCCGCCCAAATCTGTCAGACCATCGCATTTGAGCCTGACCCGTCATTCAAGCATCGACTCGAGGTTAATGCCGGGTTGAATCCCGATCGATCGTTTACTTTGGAGCCGATTGCCATTAGCGACTCGGACAGCACGGTTCTCCTGTATACGGATGGCGCCGCAGGCAATAGCCCCAGCTTAGTTCATCAGCGAGGCGAAAGTGACAGCGTGTCAGTTCCTGCACGATCGCTGGATAGTCTTTTGGATGAGGGTAGGTTGCCACGACCGACAGTAATCAAGTTAGACATTGAAGGCGCCGAAATCCTGGCCTTACGAGGCGCCAAACAGCTCTTAACGGGTCCCGAACGCCCCCGGGCCTTGTTTATAGAAGTACATGATACCTTCCTGCCAGGTTTCGGTTCGTCACCCAACGAGGTGTACGCGCTTCTCCGAGAGTTCGGATACACAAAGGCTACCTATAGAGCCCGGCGAAGCGAACAAACGCATCTAATCCTGCACATCGATGACCATGGCTAACAACGCTCCTGAAGTCGACGTCGGCGAGTTCTTAGTGTCGGAGCGCCTCTTCGAGTGGGACTTTGGGAAAGATAGATAAGGCACCACCAACAGTGGCGTCGATGATGCGACGACCGTCATTCTCAAAAGCCTTGCGGGCGAGTGCATATGCGACTTCCGAGTTCGCAAGGTCCGGCAGCTGCCACTTGAATCCTTTCGCGAAGTAGCGCGGGTCGAAGTGGCTTGCGTCGGGTCCAGTCGACTCAACGAGCTGGTTTGGTGCCCCACTGACCGCGAAGCGGTGATCGACTCCGACAAGTACAACCTCGGAAAATCCCATGTAGTACGCTAACTGCATCGCGACATATGTGACCGTGCACCCCTCCCAAATTCCACGCGTTACATCACGTGCAAACCATGGCCCCACCACACTGTAGAGGTAAGCGGTATCCGGTGCACCATCGAGGAAAGCACGGTTCAGAAAGATCGTGAAGAGCGGTGCCTTGATATTCCGGAAATCGTCAACACATTGTTCAACCACGTGCCGATTTACAGCCACATGGTATGTAGTCTCGAACCCTACCTCGTCAAAGAGTAAGTAGATGCGATTTAGACCGAAGGTGTATGCCTCGCGCAATAGGCTAAGATCCGTGTTACGAAGACTTGGGCCGTTGCCAATAATCACACACCGTTCGCCGACGTGAATGTCTTTGAATTGACGAATGTAGGCGCGGTTAGCCCGGCCGGCAGGAGTAAAACTGTAGTGCAACCATGCTAAGCAAAAAGAAACAGACCGGATAAAGGCCCGCGCCGGTGGGCTGCCTAAGATACCCACTAGCATCCGACCCATCCAGCTGGTCTTTCGCGGGCCAACCACCTTAACATGCTGCTCTTCCGGCTTCACCACAGCCGATCTTCCCCTTATCCCGGCTACGCCGCTTCAAGTGACACAGCTGTCTACCCATACAAGTTTGCCACATCCCTATTACCATTTTGCCACGCCCGATTACCATGACGCCGGCATCTAGCGCCCAATTGATCGCGCTCATCCGCAGGTGTGCTCGCTGAAATTCCTCACCTGTGAGCAGCGGCCAGTGAAGTTGTTGGCGGGTGCCGGTGGTGGCCCGGCGCAGGCTTTCCTCGGCGGCCTGGTGGTCGCGTAGGCGGTAGGACCGCCGTCGAGGTTGATCACGACCGAGCGGTGCAACAGTCGGTCGAGCATGGCGGCTGCCACGGTGGTGTCGCCGAGGATCTCGGCCCCATGCCTGCCCGCGGTTGGTGGTGATGACGATGCTGGTCTTCAAATACCGTTGGGAGACAACCTGAACAACGCTGATGCGGCTTCGGCGGGCAAAGGAAGGTAGCCAAGTTCATCAATCACCAGCAGCGCCGGACCGGCAAAGGAGCGCATGGTGGTGGCCCAACGTCCCTCGATCGGCGCACGGTGGCAGCGGGCCGCCAGATCGGCGGTGTGGTGAAGTACTTCGGTAACCGGCATGGGCCGCAGCCCTTGCCAATCCGACCGCCAAGTGCGTCTTTTTAGTACCCGGCGGCCCGATGAGCACGATGTTCGTCGCGTAGTCCAGATAGCGGCAGGTGCCCAGCTCGTCGATGACCTTGCGGTCGATCCCGGCGGCGACATCGACATCGAAACGGCCAGGGTGGCGGGGGTCGGCAGGCCGGCGAAGCGCGGCCGGCCGGCGAGGCGGCGGGCAGTGCTGGCATCGATCTCGACGGCCAGCAGTCGCTCCAACGCGACGGTCAGCGACAATCCCTGGGCGGCGGCTTGATCAAAAACCGTGGGCAGCGCTTCGGCGGCAGCGGCCAGTTGGAGCTCGGCCAGATGCTAGCGCAACTGCTAACACCGGCTCGCCGCGGTCGACGGGGACTCCCCGGTGGTGGGGTCTTGCCGGTGCACGGGGTGGGGTCATTCGATGGTCCTGTTCTGGGCGGCCCGCTCGTAGGCGGATAGATCGATGGCGGTGGAATCGGTTGAAGCAATCACAGATTCGGTGACAGCGGTAGGTCTCTGCTTGATTTGAAGGAGTTGTGCGGCAGCGGCTTTGGCTGCTGGCCCTGGGTGGGATGCGTTCCTGACGGCGGTGCGGGCGCCGGGCGGTGGCGGTGTCCTTCGCGACGGTGTCCAGGCGACAACGTGGCCGCTGTCGCGGACCATGACACCGAGCCCTCGGCGGCCATGCGGTGCCGGGCGATCAAGGCCCCTTTGGTGGTGGCGATGTCGCAGAACTGCCCGCCGACGGGATAGCTGACCACCATTTGGGCGGCGGCCAGTCCGGGGGCACGGAGTAGCGATCGCCGCGGTAAGACGCCATTGCCTGTCGCGATGCGGTACGGGTCTCGGAGATGATCACCGGATACGGCAACGGTTGTAGAGGCTCCGTCTTGGCCACCACGGCGGCCGAGGACCGGCCATCGGTGGTGGCCTGCAGCTGGCTATCACCGCGGACGCGGGCGAAGCGATCCAGGCTGGCCTGGGCCGCCTCGACAGTCATGTCGTCGGCAGGGTGCGCCACCAGCGTTGCGCGGCGGTGTGATTGACCCTTCTCCACCACACCCTTGCGCTTACCGCGCCGGGCCGGGCAGATCGCCACCGAGACACCGTAGTGATTGGCGATTCCGGCGAACGACGCGCTCACCTGTGCCGAACCTGGGTCGCAGACAGTGCCCATCCGATTGAATCGCCACACTCAGGTGAGCCCACCGAGTCCACGACTGACGCGGTCCAAGCCGGCGCCCAGGTGCGGCTGATCCTGCGATGGCGCCAACAAGCCGCGCCACTTGCCCGAATACGCCAACGAGCCAACCGACAGATGAGCCATCTTGCCCCAGCCCAGGATTCCGGTGGGTCGGGCAATTCCAGCCGGTCCCGCTGGGTTTCGTCCCCGAGTACGTGTGGGATCACTGCGTTCGGACGCTCGGTGGCGGTCCGGCAGGCCTGACACACAGGCCGTAGATCCCGCGCCCGGATGTTGCGGTCAGGCTCTGATACGACAGACCGAACCCGAACTCCTCAAGCTCATCGAACAGGTGCGGGCCCGCAGGTGCGGGTCGTCGGTCAACCTGGCGGGGAAGTAGTCAACGAACGGATCGAACGGATCCGGGCCGGGCAGGCACCCCGGGGATGCCGTCACCGGCCAGGTACTCACGGACCGTCTTACGGCCGAAGCCGGTATGGCAGGCAATCGCCGAGATCGTCTAACCCCGTTTATGCACGGCATATAGTTCCACATCGTCCTCCCGTGTGCGCGTGAGAAAGCGGCCTCCTTCGGCGGAGCAACTGGCGTCAGACACCAGCAGCTTCGAAGGAGGCCCGCCCTGCTCGGCGGAGCCACACCGGTGGGGAGTTTCATGCGCGTCAGTGGGGAATTTCAGTGAGCGCGGTCAATCAGACACCGCCCAGCACGCGTCCACCGACGTCTCCGGAATCACCGCGCAGCCGTACCGCCGGGCGAGCTGCGCGCGCCGCGCGGATCATCCAGGCACCTGTCGCGTGACGGGCGTAGTTGATCGGGACGCCCCGATCGCTCACAAGGGCAGAGTGTCAGCCACTGATAAGCGTGCGCCCGACCAGCGCACCAAGTACCGGCGCCAACAGCCGGGAGTATTCCGACGTCACATGCGTCTCGTTGAAGTACACGAGTGTGTTGCCAACGATGACCGGGCAGCGCTCGGCGGTGCAGAACAGCGGGGTGAGATCTACGTAGTGTCCACCGCCTGCTTTAGTGGCGGCGGACTCAGCCGCGATCCCAGGTTCGACGACCGCTGCTGATCGCGGCGGGGAACAGGCCATCGCGTCATCGAGGTGACCTGATAGACAGATCGCCGGCACCGAGTGCGGATCCGGGATCGGGCCCAGTACCAGCACCTGCGCACCAGTGCGGCGCAGCTGCTGCACTTGGCGGGTGAGGCTGTCTGTCCACTTCGCGTCGTATGTCGCGAAACCCGGTTCCCAACCGGCGCGAGTTCCGTATCGCCGCGTCATACTCAGCACGACCAGACGTGGATGTTCGGCCTGCAACCGGGCTATGACTTGACCGCGCCACTGCTCACACTCTGTGTAATCCCGGCGTAAGTTCACGTCTTTTATAGGGATGTCCAGCATGGGGCAAGCCATCTTGGTTAGGGTTTCCAGCCGCCAGTGGCGCGCGCCGTGGAAGTTTGTTGGAGCGCCGGGTTCCACATTGCGGCATTCGAGTCGCCAACCAGGGCCACCGTGGTCTTCGACGAGATGTCGCCGGTTGCGCATTCAGGTTGCCCCACTTCGAGGAGACTGCGCATACAGCCGTTCAGCATCAAGGCTGTTCGTTCGGCTAACGCGTTGGCAAGCGAAGGGTCGAGGTTCGACGGCACCACAGCATGACCGGCGGAAGCCGTGACAGCACGGTGTACCTGAGCGAACGCGCTGCGGACCGCCGCGTCGTACAGGGCGACATCTTGGCCAGTGGGCACAGAACCGGCAGTAAACCTCGGTGTCGGAGCTGCCGGGCCGCGGCCAACCGGGATGTGCACGACTGTGAGCAGTGCCACGCCCACACAGGCCGCGACCGCCGTGGCGACACCGCCGAGCGCCAGACTGCGCGCAGCCGACCGCCGCACCGGAGCAGCGAACCGTATAGGGTTCTCGATCAAGCGCAGAGTGAGCACCGCCAGGCCAACAGAAATCAGGACCGCTGTCAGCCTGCCCGCCAGCCCCAGCGGATGGCCTAGTAACACCGGTGCAAGCACCAGCACCGGCCAGTGCCATAGATACCACGAATACGACAGCCGGCCGAGTGCTTGCATCGGTGGCAATGCAAGAACGCGCACGCATCCCTGCTCCGGTGCGGCACAACCCGCACCGATCACCAGCACCGCACCAACCACGGGAATCAGCGCGGCGGTCCCCGGGT
>NZ_LZIX01000306.1:0-18899 GCF_001666955.1 Mycobacterium sp. E735
CCAGATAGACATTTGGGTCGACGACCGGGGCGCGCCGGTTACCCGGCCGAAAATGTCACCGGCCGACGAGGCGGTCGCGATCGCCGTGGCGATCTGGCTCGCCGTGACCCTGCCCGTCGCGGCCTCCTTCGCCGGCGCCCGCTATGCCCTCGACCGAATCCGTTACGCGAGATGGCAACACGACTTCGACCGGCTCGTCGGCCCGCAGTGAGCTGAGGGCGGCGATACGGCGAGCGTGTTGTCGGCCCTCGACAATGGCCCACACCGGCATTGTTCGATCCGGGCAAGCGCCCCGACCGCCACCCGGGTCACCATGGAGTTAAGAGTCGAGGCTCGAACACGGAGATTCGTTGACGCACAGCATATCTGGCGCAACACGGCCCGATCAAGACCTGCCCGGCACGGGCTTCGCGTCGTCAGGGACGGCTGCCACACGACGGCCCGCCCCTGACGACACCCCTACTCGAGGAAGGAAATAACAGATGACCAGTTTCACCCCGGCCTACATCACTTCGCGGCAGCGCCGCCGATTACAGGACGAACTCGCCGCGTTGCGCTCCCAGCGCAGCATCGAAGTCCCCGACGACGCCATGGATTACGGCGGTGACCGCGCGGCGCGCCCCGCGGCGCGGCGGGAACGCATCCGCGAGATCGAAGACCTGTTGGCCACCGCCGCCGTCCGTGACGACCCCGCGCGCGAAAGGATCGCGGGCCCGGGCATGGTGCTGACCATTCGCTACGACGCCAGCGGTGAAACGGAGACGCTGCTGCTCGGCCGCCGCGGCGCCGAGGACGCCGACATCAACGTGTATTCGATGGCGTCGCCGCTGGGCCGGTGCATCGCCGGCGCTCGCCCCGGCGAGCAACGCATCTACGCGATCCCCCACGAGACGGGCCGGCTCGTGACGTTACTCAAGGCGGCTCCCTACCCCGGCCCATCACGCAATGCCAAGGCGCGCAACGCGTCCCGTAGGGGACCATTGATCCTCGCTGACGCATGAGAAAGGAAACGAACATGACCAGCGTGCAACCCACTTGGCTTACGCCGCAGGCCTACGTGCGGCTTCGGCAAGAACTGGCCACCCTGCGCGAACTCTGCGACGGCGACGTGGTCGGCGATGACGCCGATGGGAACGCCGTCGCGGTGCGGCGCGCCTGGCGGCTGCGGATGCAACGGATTCAGGATCTGTTGGCCCACGCCGTAGTCGGCGAGGATCCCCCCGACGACGGAATCGCCGAACCCGGCATGGTTTTGACGGTGCGCTACGACGACACCGGCGACATCGAGACCTTCCTGCTGGGTGCCCGCGGCGCCGAGCACGGCGACGTGGAGGTCTACTCGACCAATTCCCCGCTCGGCTCCGCGATCGCGGGCGCACGTCCCGGTGAGCGGCGCGCCTACCTACTGCCCAGCGGCGTCGGGCTGACCGTCACGCTGCTGGACGCGGTGCCGTACGGGGCCTACCTCGCGAGCACCAACTAGTGCCCGGCATCGGGCGGTTGTGATCACATGCTGTTCGAGCTGATCGACCCGTTGGCAATGATGTTGCTTCTGTTCGCAGCGCTCTTCCTCGTCATGGCGCTCGCGTACGGGCGCATGTGACGGCCGCCGCGGCGTTCCAGACGGATAGGCTGGTGGCCTGGCCGCCGTGCTCATTGGGAGGTAACGACATGCCCGCACCGTCAGCCGAGGTGTTCGACCGCTTGCGTCAGCTGGCCGCGATCAAGGATCTCGCCGCGCGCCCGACGAAGACGATCGACGAGGTCTTCACCGGTAAACCCCTGACCACGATCCCGATCGGGACGGCCGACGACGTCGAGGCGGCGTTCGCCGAAGCGCGCGCGGCGCAGATCGAGTGGGCGGCGCGTCCCGTCGCCGAGCGCATCGACGTCATCAGCCGCTATCGCGACCTGGTGGTCGAGCACCGCGAGTTCCTGATGGACCTGCTGCAGGCCGAGGCCGGCAAGGCCCGCTGGGCGGCGCAGGAAGAAATCGTCGACCTGATGGCGAACGCGAACTACTACGTGCGGGTCTCCGCCGACCTGCTCAAGCCGCGCACGGTGCAGTCGCTGCTCCCGGGCGTCGGCAAGACCACGGTCTGTTACCAGCCCAAGGGCGTCGTCGGGGTCATTTCGCCGTGGAACTACCCGATGACGCTGACGGCGTCGGATTCGGTGCCCGCACTGCTGGCCGGCAACGCGGTGGTACTCAAGCCGGACAGCCAGACCCCGTATTGCGCGCTGGCCTGCGCCGAGCTGCTCTATCAGGCCGGCCTGCCGCGCGCGCTCTACGCGATCGTCCCCGGGCCGGGTTCGGTGGTCGGCACGGCGATCATCGACAACTGCGACTACTTGATGTTCACCGGCTCGACCGCCACCGGCAGGCAACTCGCCGAGCACGCGGGCCGCCGGCTGATCGGCTTCTCCGCCGAGCTCGGGGGCAAGAACGCGATGATCGTCACGCGGGGCGCCAACCTCGACAAGGCCGCCAAGGCGGCCACCCGGGCATGCTTTTCCAACGCGGGCCAGCTGTGCATCTCCATCGAACGGATCTATGTCGAGAAGGACATCGCCGACGAATTCGTAGGCAAGTTCGGCGCCGCGGTGCGGAGCATGAAGCTGGGGACCGCCTATGACTTCTCGGTGGACATGGGCAGCTTGATCTCCGGGGGGCAGCTGGACACCGTGACGGACCACGTGGACGACGCAAAGGCCAAGGGCGCCAAGGTGGTTGCTGGCGGCAAAGCCCGACCCGACATCGGGCCGCTGTTCTACGAGCCGACGGTGCTCACCGACGTAACGCCCGAGATGGAGTGCGCGGCCAACGAGACGTTCGGGCCGGTGGTGTCGATCTACCCGGTCGCCGACGTCGACGAGGCGGTCGAGAAGGCCAACGACACCGAGTACGGGCTCAACGCCAGCGTGTTCGCCGGCTCCTCCGCGGAGGGCCAGCAGATCGCCGCCCGGCTGCGCTCGGGGACCGTGAACGTCAACGAGGGTTACGCGTTCGCCTGGGGCAGCCTCAGCGCGCCGATGGGCGGGATGGGCCAGTCCGGGGTGGGCCGGCGGCACGGTCCCGAGGGACTGCTGAAGTACACCGAATCGCAGACGATCGCAACCGCCCGCGTGTTCAATCTCGATCCGCCCCTTGGCATTCCGAGCACGCTGTGGCAGAAGTCGCTGGTTCCTGTGGTGCGTGCGGTGATGAGGCTTCCCGGGCGGAACTGACTGCGACGTCTTCCGGCGGGGGCCGGATCTAGAGTTACGCCGCCCATCCGCGTTACGCTCCTCGATGTAGCGTCACATCGCACGTCAGGAGTTCGCTATGAAGGCCGACGAGAAGCAATATCTGGAAGACGCTCGTCGGCTACGCCAGTACGCCACCTTCGAGAAGTTCTCGGATGCCGAACTGCAGCGCCTCGCCCGGGTGGCTCACCGCACTTCGACGTCGGCCCCGTTGCCGCTGATTCACGAGCAGACGCCCTCGGACTCCTGCTACATCCTGCTCAGCGGAGAGGTGGGCGTCTACGCGGGCCGGGACCGCATCGCCGTGCTCGGGCCGGGTGAGGTGATCGGCGAATCGGCGCTGCACCGGGGCAAACTGCGTTCCGCGACCGTGACGACGATGGGGCCGGCGGAGGTCTTGCGCATCGAACGCGACGAACTCACCAAAGCGCTCGACGAGATACCCGCGCTTCGCGAAATCATCGACGCCTCCGTCGCGCGACATGTGCCCGTAGACCTGCCGCCGAAGCCGAAACCGCCGCGCACCAAGTTGGGCGCCTCAATCCACACCGAGCTGGTCGAGCGGTTCGAGCAGGCCGCCGACGCGGCCGGCGTGGAGGTCGCGACCGCGCTCGAAGACGCGATGACCCAATGGATCGAACGGAACAGCACTTCGTAGCGATCGCGCCCGCACCCGTTGTCACGGTCTACTACCGCGCGTAGTATTCGGGCTATCCCACCGTGCACAAGGAGGTGCAATGTGAGGTGGAGTTTCGCCCAGATCGGGCTGCTGATCATCTGCGCTTTCCATGTCGTCCAGGCGGTGGCCGGCCTCGTCATCAATCCCAGCTTCGCCACGGGGCCAACGGCGCCGACCGTTCAACTGCTCGGCATGGATTACAACGGCTGGCACGCCGTCGCCGGCCTCGCCCTGTTCGCCCCGGGTCTGGTGTTCGCGATGCGCAAGTCGTGGGCCGTGCTCTATCTGTTGATCGCCGCGATAGCCGGTGCGCTGCCGGGCATTTGGGCCTTCTTTTCGCACCAGGTCGCCTTCGTCTTCACCTTCCCCAACAACGTCACCGACGGCGTCGTGCACCTGGTGACCGCCGCGGTGATGGTCGCGGTGGCGGCGGTGCAGATCCGGCTGGACGGTGGGCTGAAGAATTCCCTCGCCGATCTCCGGAAGGTGTCCTAGCTCGAACGTTCCGTGAACAGCCCATTGAGCTCGTCGAAGCCGCTGGCTCCTGCCAGTCCCCCAAAGGACCCGTCCTCGATCAGCTTTCGCGCGGCGGCCAGGAACGCACCCCACGCGACCCGGCTGAAGGCCGAGCCCACGCTGATCCGTCGCACCCCTAGCTGCGCGAGATCGGTCACGGTCGACCCCGTGTCGGACGACACCAGAACGTTGACCGGATACGGCCGCACCGCGTCGACGAGGGCCGCGATGTCCTCTTTCTTACGAATGCCGGGTGCGAAGAGCACCTCGGCTCCCGCCTCGGCGTAGGCCTGCAGCCGCCTGATGGCCTCGGCGAGCGGATCGGGGTGGCCGTAGAGGAAGCACTCCGCGCGGCCGGCCAACATGACGTCGGCGCCCGAGTCGTCGATCGCCGAACGCGCGGCGCGAACGCGATCGGTGGCCTCGGCCAGTCCGAAGAGCGGCGCCCGGTCGCTGCCCGTGCCGTCCTCGATGGAGAGCCCGGCCACGCCGGTGGCCACGCAGCGCGCCACATTGTCGGCGAGCTCCCCGGCGTCGGTGGCGTAACCGGCCTGGAAGTCCGCGTTGACGGGAACGCTGACCGCGGCCACGATTTCGGCGATGTTGTCCAGTGCGTCGTCGACGGAGAGGGCGGTCACCGTGTCCGGCAGACCGCGCGCGAAGCACAGGCCGGCGCTCGTCGTGGCCAGCGCCGGGAAGCCGAGCCGGGCGAGCGAGATCGCGGAGCCGGCGTCCCACGGATTCGGGATGACGAAACACCCCTCTTGATGGAGCCGGCGAAATTGCGCTACGACGTCGCGGTGTGAGTCCACCACCCGATTATGCTCGCGCCGGTCCGAACCCACCGCCGCTCGATCCGACTTGGACGCGGAAGCGGTTGTGCGCCTTGATATTCGATTTGGCTCACGTGACCCGAGCCCGAGTCAACGGGCGGGGCCCGGGAACGCGACGGCGGTCGTCGGCGCGCCGGGACTTACACCCACCGGACCGCGGGGGCCTTCGCCAAGGCGACCGGCCGCAAACGCGGCACCCTGGTCGATCATCGCCGTGTTGGTCGAGTACGTGTCGTGCGCGGCGAAATTCATTCCCTCGGAGCAGATCGGGTCCCCCGGAGCGCATACCTGGATGGTTTTGGCCTGATAGAGCGGGCCGATGACGACCGGTGGCTCGCCGAAGAAGCTCATCGCCTTGTCGCTGGGCAATGCGAACAGCACGACCGAGGAGATGTGGTTGGCCACCTCGGGGTCCATCGGTTTGGGTACGCTCGCCGGATCGATCCCGACCGGTACCGCGGCCGACGTCACGAAGCCCATCACGGCGGCCCCCTGGGAATAGCCGCTGAGCACCATCTTGGTGTTGGGGCAGTCGCGGGCCATCGAGACGACGTGGGCGCCCGCGTCCCTGACGCCCGCCTCCCCCGCGCTTGTCCAGTCATGGGTGGCGGGGTAGTCGACGGGATACACGTCGAGCGAATTGGCGCCGAGGCGCGGGCGCACGGAATCGACGAATGCCTGTCCGGTCGGCCCAAGACCCGGAGGGTCGTCGGTACCGCGGGCGAACACCACCTGGACGTCCGGACACGGCCCGGCGGAGGCGACCGGGATCGCGGAAGCAAGGACCGAAGCGCCAGCGCTTGACACCCCGACCACCGCACAACCGAGGAAGCGGGAAAAGCGACGCGCAATCATGGCGCTGTGTGCCCAACGCATGCCACTTCTAAACCATGAATTTTCGCCCGCTGGTCGCCTACTTGGCCGCTGCGGTCTAGCTGTCCGGCTGCCCGGCGTCAGCTATGGAACCCAGCCGCTCGCTCACCCGGGCCAGCGCCGCGTCGAAGATCTCCACCTTTTCGCCGCGCTTCTCGCTGGCCGGCTGGACCGCGCCGCGGGCGCCTTCGGCCTCCACCCGGGCCGCACCCTGCCGCCGCAACAAGCTGAAGTTCTTCTCCCGCGCTTGCCTGAGGCGGCTCTGCAAGTCCTTCAGCGACTGCTCGTCCATGCGCGTCAGGGCCTCGGGGTGACTCTCGCCGATCAAGGAACTTTCCTGCTGGGTCAGGTTCACGTGGCTGCTCACTCCTAGATTCATAGCCCGAACCGGGCACACCGACGCGTCGAACGTCGGACGTCACGCCGAACCGTCACGCCCGGGCCATCTCGGGTTCACGTCGCGTCGACGGTGCGCGGCGCGGGTAGTCCTTCGGTCGACGAAGGGAGTTGCGATGGGCAAGCATTCGAAGAAGGACGACGACGGGCCGAACGGTGACCCCCCGGGTCCGGCGGATCACGGCCGCGAGGGCGGGATGGCGACCCGTGAGAATGCGCCGGAACTCACCGAGCCCGACCGCGAGGACTGAAAGCGTGCGAGCATGACAGCTTAGGAAACGGACCCGTTTCCAAAGGTCAGGACTGCCGGTAGCCGAGATGCCCCCGTCACGACGAAAATGGATAGATGCCACCTGAACAGGCGCCGCCCCCGCCTAAGTCGGCGCCGGGCTGGTATCCCGATCCCGCGGGGGTGGGCCACGGGCTGCAACGGTATTTCGACGGCACCAACTGGACCACCGAGTGGGCGTTCTCCACCGAACCGCCGAAGAAGGACTCCCCCGGCGGGAAGGCGGCCCTGGCCCTGGCGGCGCTGGGCGCCCTGGTCCTCCTCGTCATCGTCGGCAAGAGCTGGGTTTTCGACCCGAAGAAGGACGGTCAATCGCCCCCTCCGAGCAGTTCGGCCGCGGCGGGACCGCCGGAATCGACCGCGGCCGCGCCGTCGACACCGGCCGGTCCCAAGAAGCCCGATGGCGTCACCTTCACCACCACCCCGGGCCCGGACGGCGACGTGGTCGACGCGCGATTTGCCATCCGCGACAACTACACCGAGCAGATGATCAAGGACGGCGCCCGGACGGACACTATCGACATCCTCAGATACGCCAGGGCGACCTATCCCGACGCGTCCGCGGTGAACGTGCAGGGCACCTTCCCGATGACCGACCCGTACGGCAACACCGCGACGCACGTCGCGATCGACCTCACGTATTCGCGGGCAACGCTGAACAAGATCAACTTCGACGGCATCACCAAAGCCAGCATCTGGGAGATTCGGGATTCGGGCACCATTCTCCCGGCTTTCCAGTAGTCGGCCGGGGCGCGGATAATCGCCTCGTGCCCACCGAACCCCCAACCCGGCCGCCGGCCTCGCCGAAGCCCCCGCGGGCGCGCGTCACGCCCGAGGATCTGGAGAGGTTCGGTGACGAGGAGCAGATGCGCGCGGCGTCGGACGAGGGCCGGCTCCGCGACGAGCGACCGCCGCATCACGGCTAGCCCACCGCTTCTGGCTCAGCCGGCGGCGACGCGGTCGACGTGGGCGAGGAAGTGCGTCACCACCGCGTCGGGCGCCTCGATCTGTGGCCAGTGCCCGATGTCGTCGGCGAGCATCACCACGTCGGGTTCGGGAATGACCTCGGCGTAGCGGCGCGCCATGTGGGCCCCGGAGTTGGGGTCGATCGGCCCGTCGATCAACCGCATCGGAACCGCGGTCTGCCGCATGGCGCGCACCCAGCGGTTGCGGTGGGTGTAGCGATCGTTGATGAACCGGCCGACCTTGTGCAGGACGCGGCGGCCGTCGTTGTAGTCCAGGATCTGGTTGAACACCTCCATCATGTGCCGGGTCGGCTTGGTGTTCGGACCGAACATCTCGCGCAGCGTCGGTTCCAGCAGCCGACGGGACACGGGACTGTTCTGGACGCGACTCAAGACGTCGCCCAACGGGGTGCCGGACATCAGCTTCTGCGCCGTCCTGGGCGTGTAGGCCTCGATGAACATTCCACCGTTGAGCCACGTGATCGAATCGATGCGCAGCGCGCCGTAGCTTTGCTGACCGAACTCGTGCCGAGCCAGCATCTCCTGGCCCACCGAATCGCCGATGTCATGGGCCAGGATGTGCGCGTTGCCGACGTTGAGGTGCGCCAGCAAAGCCTCATGCATGTCGGCATGGTCGGTCACCGCGTATTGGTAGGCCACCGGCTTCTCGGAAAACCCCATGCCGATCATGTCGGGCGCGATGACGGTGAACCGTTGCGTGAGTTTCGGCCAGATCGATGCCCAGTCAAAGGAATTGAACGGATACCCGTGGATCAGCAGCAGCGGGGGTCCGCTGCCCTCGACGCGGTAGAAGATGTTGAAGCCCAGGTAGTCGAAGTATTCGCCGGCGGCCAGCCAGCCTCCCAGTTCAGCGTCCATGACGTCATCATCCTTGGCGCCTAGGGCGTTCGCCCGACCTTCTCCGCATTTACGGCGTGGAATGTTGCCACAGCAAAGCATCAGCGGAACGGTCGCCTGCCGGCGCCGCCTCGCGCCTCAGCGGTCGCCGACCGGTCACTGTGAAGATTTGCTACGTCCGTGTCAAGGCCTTGTTAATGACGACGCACACCCGCCGTCGAACCCGCACCGTAGGAGTACGGCACGCCTTCTGCCGGAACACGATGTGAAAGGAAGCATGTGTTCAAGCCTCTTGTTCCCGCGGTGATCCTTGCTGTTTGTGCCGTCGGACTGGCCGCGCCGGCACAGGCCCAGGGCGGCTTCATCGTGATCGCGGGGTCGGACTCCACCCACGCCGTCGATGTCACCGTCGGCGGCAGTCACGCCAGCCTGGCTGACGTCGAGTCGTACGCGGTCAGCCATTGCGCCGAGAAGCACGGCGCAACCGATTGCCACGTTCTCGCCGAAGGCCGCGGCGGCTGTGTGGCCCTCTCCGACAACGGTCACGGCTTGGTCGGGGGCTGGGGTCCCACCCGCAATGCCGCCGGTGCCGCGGCGGCGGCCAAGGTGGCGTCGGGACAGCCGAACGTCGACGGCACCCGCTGCGTCGTCGACCCGGACCTGATCTCCACCGGGAGTTTCTCGTTCGTGGCCACGCAGTAGCCGCCTCATTTACCAGCCCCACTCGTCATCGTCGAGGACGTCCACGGTGACGGCATTGTCCGCGGGCCTCTTCGTCCCATAGAGGAACGTGAGCAGAGTCTGGTCATCGCCCAGCGGTTCGGTGGCGACGACGGTGGCGTGCCCGATCTTCATCCGGATCCGGTCGCCGGGCTTGAGTTCGTCGACGCGCTTAAGCGGCACGCTCACCCATCAACGCCGCGCACGGTTTTGTCCCCACAGTTGCCATCATCCACGCGGCAACCGAATTCGTCCGGCGAGGGTTGACGAAACGGAGTGGCTGACTCCTGATGTGTTGTCGGGCTGTCAGGATTTGAACCTGCGACCACCTGACCCCCAGACGTAACGGCAGTATCCGTAGGCGTCTGGGGGCGTATTACTTAAGCGTTGTGCCACAACGGATTAACGTTTCCAAGCACAGCTACGAACAAGCACGGAAATTCACGGTCAAATTACCGAATGGCGGTACGGGCACCTTGCACGCCGAGGTGCGTTCGCGACTCGCGTCGGACGACGCTCGACGTCGCCGCGACCGCTTTGAGACTGATGCGAAAGTGGGCGTCGGGCAGTCTGGCGCGAGACGGACCGCACCGAGGGTCTCGACGAACTACTGCCCTCGCAGCGACGCGGACGTCAGGCGACAATCCGTATGACCTCGCCGGGCAGCAGGGATGATGAGCTGCGAGGAAACCATTGTGCGTTGACGAGCTCAGCGTCATGGTCATACACTTTAGGCGCAATTGTCCGCGCCTTGGCCCGTCGGGGCATCAATGGAATGTGAGATATCGCGATGAACGTAAGTAGCGCCGCTGCCAACGTCTTCGAAGCTGGCCTGCCCACGTTCAGCTACGACTTCACCGCCACTCCGCAGGACATCCTCGAAGACGTGCGAATTGCGCAATCGCGTGCGCCCATCGCCATTGGCCCGCTCGGTCCGGAAATACTGACTTACGATTTGGCAAGGGATATCCTGCGCGACAGCAAGTTTCGGTTGCCACCCGGACTCACACTGGCAGCGCAGGGCGTCACCTCAGGTCCGCTCTACGACAAGATGATGAGCAGCCTTCTCGGTCTCGACGGTCCGCCACATACTCGCTTACGCAAGCTGGTGTCCAGGGCGTTCACTCCCCGCTCGACCTCACGCCTTCAGGACACCATCCATGAGGTGGTGAACGAGCTGATCGATCAAGTGGTAGAGGCCGGTCGTTGCGACGTGGTGACCGACATCGCGCGGCCCTATCCCACCCCGATCATGTGTGCGCTGATCGGTGCGCCTCGGGAAGACTGGCATCTTTTCGCACAGTGGACCGACCAGATCTTCAAGGCTTTCAACTTTCAGCCCGACGTCACCTTCGATGAAGCCGCGATCATGCGGTCGTGGAGCGAACTGGACGCCTACGTGGATGACATGGTCGCCACACGCCGGAGGCATCTGACTGATGATCTGTTGTCTGAGCTCATACGCGCCGAAAGCGAGGGCGACAGGCTCAATCTGGATGAGCTGCGCATGCTGGTGGCTGGCTTCTTGATGGCGGGGACGGACACGACGCGAAACCAACTGGCCGCTTCGGTGCAGGTGCTGTGCGAGCATCCGGATCAATGGGCGAAGCTCGGTGAGCAACCAGAGCTTGCGATGCAGGCCGTTGAGGAGAGCATGCGGCACTCGCCCGCGGTCTGTATCGCAGTGCGAGCCGCCACCGAGGATGCCGAGTTCGGTGGTTACACGTTCCCGGCGGGCACCTTGGTCGTCGTAAACACCTTTGCCGCCAACCGTGATCCGGCGATTTATGAGAATGCGGATCGGTTCGACATCGCGCGTAAGGACCTGCCCGCGATTCTGACTTTCGGTGGTGGCGCGCACTACTGTCTGGGGGCGAACCTCGCACGCCGGGAATTGGCGGAAGCACTTATAGTCCTCACCCGACGTCTCACCGCACCCCATCGGACCGCTCCGGCGCCGTGGAAATCCCTGCTCGGTATGACCGGCCCCACGACACTTGAGATCGAGTTCGACAGCGAAATGCTTGTGGCAGCGGATGCGTAGTCGCGGCTGGGCGGGTGTCACACCCGCCTCGGACGAGGAGGCAATCGCCCGCATTCTGGATGCGGTAGACGAGGTGATCGCTGAACACGGATCGGCGATACGGCTTGCCGACGTCGCCCGAAGGCTCGGAGTCACTCGTCAGACGGTATACCGGTACTTTCCCAACGCCGACGCGCTGCTCATCGCCAGCGCGATGCGTGCGGTCAACGGTTTCATCGACCAAGTTGTAGACCACGTCAGCGGCCTCAACGACCCGGTCACTGCGATCGTCGAAATCATCTCGTTCGCAGTGGAGAACCTTACCGGCGATCCGCAGTTGGAGAAGCTACTTACCCGGCCACCCGGGGGCGAAGCTGCCACCTCGCTCACCTCCGATACAGCGATCATTTTCTGCTTGTCGGCCTTCCACCGCCTCGACGTCGATTGGCAGCTTCACGGTTTCGACGCCACCGCGCTCAATGAGCTTGCCGAAATGACCTTGCGCACAGTGCATTCGCTCCTGACCGATCCCGGAAAGCGGCAGCGCGACGGAAGCGCACTGCGCCGCTTTGTTGCGCGATGGCTCGGTCCAGCGATCCTCTATCCACGGATGACGTCCTTGCCGGTCCACGAACGGCACGCATCATCGGATGAGCACATCGACCCGGACAGGTGCGCTGAATCGTGAACTTCGGACGAGAGGCCGCCGACGGTGCCACTATCTGACCGACAGGCTGGCAATTACCCTGCAAGGGCGAGCGATCATCTTTCGCCAATGGCATCGACCGTGTCGGGCAAGGTTGCATTCGTTACCGGCGGGGCGTCCGGCATTGGCGCCGCGTTGGCGACCAACTTGGTCGATGGGGGCGCCGAGGTCTGGATCGCCGATCGTCAGATCGGCCCCGCGCAGGATCTGGCGCAACGCCTCAGCGGGGGTGGCACAAAGGCGCACGCGATTGAGCTGGATGTGCGCTGCTACCCATCGTTTGAGCGTGCCGTCGCCGAGGCGGTAGGGCAGTCCGGGCGGATCGACTACCTGTTTAACAACGCAGGCATTTTGGTTGACCGTGAGGTCGACTCGTACACGCTCGATGACTGGAACGACGTGTTCGATGTGAACCTGCGCGGCGTGGTGCACGGCATCCAGGCGGTCTATCCGATCATGATCGGGCAGCACTCCGGCCACATCGTGAACACAGCCTCGATCGCCGGTCTCGCCACCGGCGCAGTGCCGGCCAGCTACGCCGCCACCAAGCACGCCATTGTCGGGATCTCCAAGTCGTTGCGCATCGAGGCCGAGCGCCACGGCGTGCAGGTATCGGTGCTTTGTCCTGGCATGGTCTCGACTCCGATGGTGCTAACGGACAGACATCGGGGGATGGCACCGGGACCAATACAACGCTTTCTAGAAACTTCAAAACCCGAACGGTTCGCCGAGCGCGCCCTTCGTGCCGTGTTGCGGGGGGACGCGATCATTGTGTTGCCGACGTGGTGGAAGGCATTCTGGTACCTGGAGCGGTTCTCGCCCGCGTTGTCGATGCTCGTCGCAAAAGCCATGCTTAAGCAAAAACGCCGGATGCAGTCCACCGCCGCCTGATCTGCTGTCTCATGGCTAGGCACACCGGGTCTGAAACTCGCGTGGGCCGGTACGGTGGGTGATCTTGCCGCCGGGCATGCAGCCATACGTTTCTGCTAGCCACGCTTCGGGCAAAGTATTCCTGAAGTCGGGCTGACAGGATTTGAACCTGCGACCACTTGACCCCCAGTCAAGTGCGCTACCAAACTGCGCCACAGCCCGGAGCCGCCGGATCACCGGCAGCAGGTCGAAAGCCTACCGCAGCCGACCGGCCACCTTCCTAATCGACCTTCCCCAGCGCGGCGTCCACCCTCTCGACCCAGGCCAACAGGGCCGCGGCGAGCTCGGCTTCGCGGCCGTAGAAGCGCTGCGCCGGCACGGGCACACTGACCGCGACCGTGTCCGCCGTCGCGCCCTTGAGCAGCGCGCCCACCGCGCAGACGCCCTCGGTCTGCTCCTCGCGGTCGTACGCGACGCCCTCGGTCCGCACCCGCTCGAGCTCCTTGCGCAGCGCCGCGGGGCCGCTGATGGTGTTCGGGGTCAGCCGGGCCAGTCGGCTCGGCAGGTGCTCGGGCGGCAGGCCGGCCAGCATGGCCTTGCCGTTGGCGCAGCAGTGCAACGGAAACGACTCACCCACCGCGCTGATCGCCCGCAATCGGTGGGGCGAGACCACCTGGTCCACAAAGGTCGCGCGGTCCCCGTCGAGGATCGACAGGTCGACGGTCTCCCCAAGCTCGCGCGACAGCTCCTCCATGAACGGGTGTACGTCCATTACGACGCCCAGGCGCACGGTGCCGGCCATCCGCGCGATCTCCGGCCCCAGCCGATACCCGCCGCGGCCCCCGCGCGCGGCGACCAGGCCCTCGTCGTCGAGCGCGTTGAGGATCCGGCTGACCGTGGAACGCGCCATGCCCAGCCGGTCGCCGATCTCGGCCTGGCTGAGCCCACCCGGGTGCGCCTGCAGCAGCCGCAGCATCTCCGCCGCGCGGGCGATGACCTGAATCCCGGCCCCGTCGGAACTCACGCCGCCCGGCCCGTCTCGATGCGGTAGCCGCCGGTGGGGTCGACGATCGCCACCAGCCGCACGATGCAGCCGTCGCCGCCGACCCAGCGCCACGGGAACGCCGCGAAGGTGACGCGCTTGCCGGTGACCTGGTCCAGGTCGCCGCCGACGTTCTCGAAGCCGTAGATGCCCTTCGACAGGATCGCGCGGTGGCACGGCTCCCATTCCGGGAAGTCGTCGAGCACCCGGCGGCCGGTTTGCTCCTCGTATTCCCTTACCGCCCAGGGCAATAGCCCGCCGGTGTGTTCGGCGGGTCCGTGTGGCGCGATCGAGGTCGCCATCGGGTGGTCGAGCGCCTGGGTGTCGGTGCCGACGGCCTTGACGCCCTTGGCAGCGAACCACTCGCCGGCCTCCTTGTAGAAACCCGGGGAGTCGGCGTAGTACTCCGCGCTGTCGGCATACTTGTGATGCCAGCCGGTGTTGACGACGACGATGTCGCCGGGCCGGATTTCGGGCGTGGCTCTCTCCAGGTCGTCGGCGGTCACCACGCCCCACTTCTCCTTGGGAATCGACACCACGACCCCGGTGCCGAAGAAGGCGCTCAGCGGGATCTCGTGCAGGAAGGGCGTGCCCTCCACGACGTGCGCGGGCGCATCGATGTGGGTGCCGGAATGCATTACGGTGGTGATCTTTTGGGTCAGCACCCGGCTTTTGGCCATGTTGTGCAGACGATCGATCTTGACGTCCTCGAAGTACGGCCAGGCCGGCACGCCGTGACCCCACGGGTGGGACAGGTCGTAGAACTCCAGCTTCGATTCGGCCTCGCCGAGCGGCCACGTGATGCTCATGTCGGTTCCTTTCAGCACGCCGTGTATCCGCCGTCCAGGTACATCACCTGGCCGGTGTAGAAACTGGACGCGTCGCTCAGCAGATAGATCAGTGCCCCGACGAAGTCCTCCGGTTCGGCGAAGCGGCACAACGGGATTCGCGCGAACATCGCCTCGCGGGTCGCGCGGCCCTTCTCGTCGTCGGCGTACATCCACTCCGTAAGCTCCGAGCGGAAAACCGTTGGGGCGAGCGCGTTCACCCGGATGCCGGCCGGACCCCACTCGGCGGCCAAACTCTTGGCCAGCAGGTCGGTGGCGCCCTTCGACGGGCAGTAGGCGCTGTAGCCCGCGGCGTGCCCCAGGGATCCGCGCACCGACGAAACGAGCACGACGCTGCCGCCGCTCCCCTGCTCGAGCAGGACCCGTCCGGCCGCCTGGCAGACCAGCCAGGCGCCCCGCGCGTTGGCGTCGATCACCTTGTCGAAGTCCTCGACCGCCATCTCGGTGATGGGGGCGACGTGGTTCATGCCCGAGGCGACGAGCACCCCGTCGAGGCGCCCGTGCCGGGCGACCGCCGCCTCCACCATGGCCCGGGCGTCGGCCGGGGTGTCGGGCCGGCGCGCGACCACCGCGGCGTCGTCGATGCCGAGTGCGTCGAGGCCCGCGGCGTTGCCACCGGCCAGCGTCAGCCGGGCGCCGGCTTCGGAGAGCGCCCGGGCCGCGACGCTGCCCAAAGCGCCGGTGGCGCCGGTGATCAAAAGCGACTTGTCCTCGACGCTGAAGCGCGCGGCGGTGGGCGCTTCCTGTGCGATGTTCACCATGCCTCCAATTCCCGCGATACGGGTTGAATCGCCCGTTAGACAAGAAACGTAGGCAGCATCCAGGGTCGAAGTCAACGGACTTCTCCTGTGATGTAGCTTTCAGATTCCGTATCGCGGGATTTTGCGTAGAGTGATATCGCGGGCGCTATCACTTTCGCGAATCGCCGATTGGCCCGGGAGAGACCCGCTCAGCGCCGCTTGGTCCCCCGCTTTTCGCGCACCCGCACGTTGATCCGGATGGGCGAGCCCTCGAACCCGAACGTCTCGCGCAGCCGCCGCTCCAGGAAGCGCCGGTACCCGGCCTCCAGGAAGCCGGTGGTGAACAGCACGAACGTCGGCGGGCGGGCGGTGGCCTGGGTGGCGAACAGGATGCGCGGCTGCTTGCCCCCGCGCACCGGCGGCGGCGTCGCCGCCACCACCTCCTTGAGCCACGAATTCAGCGGGCCCGTCGGGATGCGCATGTCCCACGAGGCCAACGCCGTCTCCATCGCGGGCACCAGCTTCTGCACCGCGCGGCCCGTCCGGGCCGAGATGTTGACCCGTTGCGCCCACCGCAGCTGCACCAGCTCGCGGTCGATCTCACGCTCCAATAGCTCGCGCCGGTCCTCGTCCACCAGGTCCCACTTGTTGAACGCCAGCACCAACGCACGGCCGGCCTCGATCACCATGGACAGCACCCGCTGGTCCTGTTCGGTCAGCGGCTCCGAGGCGTCGATCAGCACGACCACCACCTCGGCCGAGTCGATGGCCGAGTGGGTGCGCACCGAGGCGTAGAACTCGTGACCGCTGGCCTGGCCCACCTTGCGCCGCAGGCCCGCGGTGTCGACGAACCGCCATACCTTGCCGCCCAATTCGATCAGCGAGTCCACCGGGTCGACCGTGGTCCCCGCGACATCGTGCACCACCGACCGCTGATCGCCCGCCAGCTTGTTCAGCAGCGAGCTCTTGCCCACATTGGGCTTGCCGACCAGCGCCACCCGGCGCGGGCCGCCCGGCGCGGGCGCCGCCTCGGACACCTCCGGCAGTGCGGCCAGCACCTCGTCGAGCAGGTCGGCGACCCCGCGGCCGTGGATCGCGCTGATGGCGTGCGGCTCGCCGAGCCCCAGCGACCACAGCGCCGCCGCGTCCGCCTCACCCTTTTCGCTGTCAACCTTGTTGGCGGCCAAAAAGACTGGCTTGCCCGAGCGCAACAGGATCCGGGCGGCCGCCTCGTCGGCCGCCGTTGCGCCGACGGTCGCGTCGACCACCAGGATCACCGCGTCGGCGGTGCGCATCGCCACCGACGCCTGCTCGGCCACCAGCTGCTGCAGGCCCTTGGCATCGGGCTCCCAGCCGCCGGTGTCCTGCACGACGAACCGGCGGCCGGTCCACAGCGCGTCGTAGGACACCCGGTCGCGGGTCACGCCCGGGATGTCCTGCACCACCGCCTCGCGCCGGCCCAGGATCCGGTTCACCAGGGTCGACTTGCCGACGTTGGGCCGTCCGACCACCGCCACGACGGGGGCGGGGCCCGCCTCGGCCTGCTCCTCGAGCTCGGATTCGACCGACTCCCAATCGCTTTCGTCGGTCCAGGTGCCGTCCTGGGTCATCGGACCGCCCCGCTTCGCTGCTTGACCAGCTCCAGCAGGTGATCGATCACCTGCGCCTCGGTCATCTCGCTGGTGTCGACGACCACGGCATCCGGGGCGGCGCGCAGCGGCGACACCGCGCGGGTGGAATCCAGATGGTCGCGGCGGCGCACATCGGCGAGCACCGCGTCGTAGTCGTCGGCCAACCCGGCCGCGACGTTCTGGTCGTTGCGCCGCCGCGCGCGGGTTTCGGCCGACGCGGTCAGGAAGATCTTCACCGGCGCGTCGGGCAGGACGACGGTCCCGATGTCGCGGCCCTCGACCACGACGCAGCCGGGGCCGCCGGCCATTTCACGCTGCAACGCCACCAGCCGGGTCCGCACGGCGGGGACCGACGACACCGCCGACACCGCACCGGTGACCCGGTCACCGCGGATCTCGGCCGAGACATCCTCTCCCCCAAGAAAAAACACATCACCATCGGGCTGGTAGTCCACCGACATCCGCACGGTTTCCGCGACCCGCGCCACCGCGTCGGCGTCGGCGGGATCGATACCGGCACGCAGCACCGCGAGGGTCACCATCCGGTACATCCCGCCGGTGTCCAGGTAGCGGGCCCGCAACGCGCGCGCTAATTGCTTTGACACCGAAGACTTTCCGGTTCCCGCGGGCCCGTCGATGGCCACCACCACATCTGAGCTCACAACCCGACCGCCTTGTACAGCTGGCCGATCTCGCCATGGCTCAAGGCCCGGATGCTGCCGGGGCGTTGCTTGCCCAACGACAACGGCCCGATGTCGGTGCGCACCAGCGCCTCCACCGGGAACCCGGCGGCGCCCAGCAGCCGGCGCACGATGCGGTTGCGGCCCTCGTGCAACACCACCCGCACCAGCGTCTTGCCCGGAATGGCGTCCATCACCGCGAAATCGTCGACGCGCGCGGGGCCGTCATCCAATTCGATTCCCGCCTTCAGTGTCTTGCCCACGCCGCGCGGCACCGTCCCGGTCACGGTCGCCAGGTACGTCTTGGGCACCTCGTGCGAGGGGTGCATCAACCGGTGCGCCAGCTCGCCGTCGTTGGTCAGCAGGATCAGCCCCTCGGTGTCGGCGTCCAGCCGGCCGACGTGGAAGAGGTTCTTGTTGCCGCGCACCCGGCGTTCCACCAGGTCGCCGATGCACGGGCGGCCGCGGTCGTCCGACATGGTGGAGTGCATGCCCCGCGGCTTGTTCAGCGCGAAATAGACCAGCGACTCGTCGAGGACCACCCTGGCGCCGTCGACCTTGATCACCGAGGCGTCCGGGTCCACCCGGGTGCCGAGTTCGGTCACCACCCGCCCATCGACCTCGACGCGGCCGTCGATGATCATCTTCTCGGCGGCCCGCCGCGACGCAATTCCGGCCTGGGACAACACCTTCTGCAGGCGGATCCCTTCGGTCTCGACCATCAATCCTGGTCCACGTCGAACGTCAGCGCCTGGTCGGGCGCCTGACCGCCGGCGAGTTTGATGAAACGTGGCTCGCTGTCCAGGGATTCGCTCAGGTCCTCGATCGTGTCGACGTCCGGCAGCAGCGGAGCGATGTCGGGCAGGTCGGCGAGCGACGTCAGGCCCAACCGCTCCAGGAACAGGTCGGTGGTGGCGAACGTGACCGCGCCGGTGTCGTCGTCGACCCCGGCCTCGGTGATCAGGCCGCGCGCCAGCAGCGTGC
>NZ_LZIX01000307.1:0-3606 GCF_001666955.1 Mycobacterium sp. E735
GCGCCGCAGTGGTGTTTGCGCGACACCAGGACCAATGGCAGGCACTGAGGCGAGACCGAAGCCTCATTCCCGCCGCCTTCGAAGAGCTGCTGCGTTACGAGGGGCCATCGCAATACGACATCCGTTGGAGCAAGGTCGATGTCGAACTTCATGGCACGGTGATACCCAAGCACAATCCGGTGATGCTCATCAATGGTTCGGCCACCAGGGATGAGCGAGCGTTCGTCGATGCAGATCGCTTCGACATCAATCGTCGGCACTCCGGCCACAACCTCGGATTCGGCTACGGAATACACAGCTGTCTTGGCGCGGCACTGGCGCGCATGGAGGGACGCATTGCCATCGATGCCCTGTTGGACTTGATCCCCGAGTTCGAGGTAGACGTCGCGGGCCTGCAACGGGTCAAGATGCCGAATGTCTTCGGATGGGGACGCGTGCCCGTACGTGCGGTAGCGCAATGATCCGTCCTCACGACGAACTCGCTGCTCTCATCGGTGCGCGAAGCGGGTGGAGACGCAAGCCGCGGTCCGGCGCTCTTAGGAAAACGCACATAGGAGATTGAGCAATGGCAACTGAGAAATCCAGAAAGTATCGGGTTGTTCACGTAGGCACGGGATTGACCGGTAAGGAGGCACTCCGGGCAGTCCTCGGTGATCCGGCACTGGAACTCGTCGGAGTCAAAGTGTCCACGCCCGAGAAGGCCGGAGTTGACGCGGGTCGCCTTTGTGGCGAACCGGAGGTCGGTATATCGGCAACCGACGATCTCGACGCGGTGCTGGCTCTGCGGCCCGACTGTGTCACCTACTGTGCCACCGCCGTCCGGCGCGAGAATGACGCGATCACCGACATCATCACTTACCTCGAGGCGGGGATCAACGTCGTGACGATCTCGACGATCCCAATGGTCTACCCGCCTGCGGCGCCACCGGAGTGGCGCGCGGCCGTCGAAGCCGCGGCGGCGAAAGGCAATTCGACCTTCTACGCCACCGGCGCCGAGCCGGGCTTCATTAGTCTCAACGTCCCCACCGCCCTGCTTGCCGGCGCCGGAACCGTCGATTCCTACCGGATGGACGAATATGCGATCGACCTGGACAAGTCCTATCCCATTTGGGAGGTGCTGCACGAATCCATGGGCTTTGGAAAGCCGAACGGGCACGTGCCCGCCCGAATCGCATCGGGCAAGGTCACCCACGACTGGGAGACCGTGGTGCGCTACATCGCCGACATCCTAGGCCTGGAACTCGATGGAGTCGAACTGGATTGGGAAACACTTCTCGCGCCAACGGATTTGCAGACTGCCCTCGGCACGATTGCTGAAGGGACGATTTGCGCGCACCGCTGGCAGCTGGCCGGCGTCATCGATGGGCGGTCAGTGGTCGCGGTGCAGTATTTCGCGACGGTGAGTTCCACACCCTGGCCGCAGCGTTGGCCGCGGCCGTCGAGGGAAAACCAAGGCGGCATGGTCATCCGGGTCGAGGGACGGCCCAGTATGTCCTTGGAGCTGTATTTCGAGCAATCGCCCTCGGATCGGGTCAATCCGGGTGTAGCGGTGACAGCGCTGGCCGCGGTCAACTCCATACCCGCGGTCGTGGACGCGGCGCCTGGCGTGCTTGGCTCTCCCTTGGCGGGTCCGGCGATAGTGAGCAGGCAATCGCGAACGCGCCCTGTTTAGTGACCCGCTTGCGCGAATCAGCCTGCCGGCGCGCGAGCGCGCTGTGGTCAATTGCGCCGCAAAACCCGGCGCGATCAGAATCTGGGTCGCGGGTTGCTTTGCGATGAAGGGCATCTCACTTCACCCACACCCGTGACCGAAGCAGCGAAGGACGCGTTGCGCGAGCCTCTCGATGCGCTGACCGGCGAACCGATCAGTTCTGGACAGCCGGTCAAGGCGCCAAACCTCAACCTACAATGCTGCCTTCACGCAGGAAGTTCTCTGTGTACGCCTGATACGTCAGGCTGTCGCGATCGAGGCCGATGAGATCGAGGAAGGGGTGCCACTCCCGGGAATCGACAAACCAGTCCCAACGAGTGATGTGGCCCTCGTCATTGGTCCATACGTAATCCCATTCGTGAAGCTGCAGAACGGTCCCGTCGGCCAGCGTTCCCGCATAGGTGTCGCGGACCGCAAACCCCCAATCGGCGGGCCTGCAGTCGAACGGGGTAACGATTCGAAAGTCGGGCATGTGCTTCCACCACATGCGGAATTCGCAGGTAAGCATGTCACCGTCGGGCGCGAAGCGTTGCATGGCCGCGAGCACCTCCTCGGAGGCGAGGTCGGCCATCACATGATCGGCGCCGCCGTTGAACAGGGGGCACATCATTACGGCGTCTGGCGAGTAGATCCACTCATCGCCGTATGTGATCTTTTTCGTCTCCGGGGCTCTGGCGTACGTCTCCCATTTTGCGTGGGCCAGCCTGTGGTGCAGGGCAACTCGATCGGAGGTCATGCTCCGCGCGTCCTGTGTACGGGCACATTGGACCACCCACAAACATTCGCCATCGCCACCCGCCGCAGTCCACCGCGGTCGACTTCATAGTCAGGGAGGAGATCGAGCAGCGCCTCGAGCGCGATGCGGCTCTCCATCCTTGCCAGCGCCGCCCCCAGACAACTGTGCACGCCATACCCGAAGGCGAGGTTGAAGCCCATTCTGCGCTCCCGGTCGATGTCCAGCCGGTCGGGATCGGGGAACATCCGTTCGTCGCGGGTCGCCGAGCCCGTGACGAGCAGGACTGCGCTGCCCGCGGGAATGGTGCTGCCGTGCAAGGTCACATCGCGGGTGGCGGTGCGTACCTGGTACTGCGAGGGCGCCTCATAGCGCAACAATTCTTCGACGGCGGCGGGCACCTTGCTGCGGTCCTTCCGCAGCTTCTGCCACTGATCCGGAAAGTCGGCGAAGGCGACCACGGCGTTGCCGACGAGTTTCGTCACCGTCTCGGCGCCAGCTCCCCCAAGCATGGTCGCGAATCCGGTGATATCGACGTCGGTGAGCTTCTCCACCTGACCGTCCCGCTCGATCTCGGTTTCGATGAGCCTGCTGATCATGTCGTCACGAGGTTCGGCGCGGCGCTGCTGCACGAGGTCGTAGTAGTAGAGACCGGTTTTCATCGACGCTTCCCGCCCTGCGGCGGTGGTGGCGATCCCACCCGGGTGGCGTTCGAGGAGCAGATCCAGCCAAATGCGGATCTGGTCGCGGTCCTGCTTGGGCACTCCGAGCATGGTGGTGATGACCTCATTCGGGAACAGCGCCGAGAAATCGGCCACCACATCGAACGAGGAGGGGTCGAGCGCGTCGATGCGTTCGTAGACTTTCTCGCGCACCATGTCTTCCAACGCCGCGATGGCACGCGGCGTGAACACGTTGCTCACCAGCCTGCGCATCTTCTGGTGCTCGGGTGGGTCCATCGAGATGATCACTTTGGGCACTGGTATCGCGTCGTCGTGCGCCTGAACCATGTCCAGCGTCGCACCCTTTGCCGACGAATAGGTTTCGTGGTCCTTGGTAGCGGGCGCCACGTCGTCGTAGCGGGTCAGTGCCCAGAAATCCCACTTCGGGTTGTAGTAGACGGGGGCACTGTCGCGCAGGCGTCTGTACGTGTCGTACGCCC
>NZ_LZIX01000308.1:0-509 GCF_001666955.1 Mycobacterium sp. E735
GACATCGCGCGTCACGAAGCGCTGTCCGATCTCGGCTGGATCGTCATCCGGGTTACCGCCGACGACACACAGGGCGGAATTCTGCACCGAGTGGCCGCGGCCTGGGCCCGCCGAACGTGCTCTCAGGGCGGGAAAATCGCCTAAATCCCGCCCCCAGAGCACGCTCGGCGACGAGCCAAGGCGGCCCTAGCCCAGCGGTGCGCTCGGCGTGAACGCGACCGGCATCTTCTCCAGGCCGGAGACGAAGTTGGCCGGCCGCAGGGGCAGGTCGGCCTCCGAGGCCAGCCGCATGTCCGGCAGGCGCTGCAGCAGCCGGGTCTGCATGATGGACAGCTCCAGCCGGGCTAGCTGGTTCCCGAGGCAGAAGTGCGTCCCGAAGCCGAAGGCCAGGTGGTTGTTCGGATAACGCGCGATGTCGAATGATTCCGGATCGTCCGGTGATGGTCGCCCTCGTACTCGACGGCGAGATTGATGTCCTCCCAACCCATGTCGAGCACCGCTGCGAGTTC
>NZ_LZIX01000309.1:0-1871 GCF_001666955.1 Mycobacterium sp. E735
CGACGGGCTGGGCCTGCCGGTGCTGTCGGTGGGGACGATGGTCGCCCGGCCGGTGAGCGAGCGGCAGCTGCGTGCGGCGGTGTCGAGCTCCGGCCCGGAGCGATTGTTCGACGTCGCCTGGTCGCCGGCCTCCGCAACGGCCGTCACGGACCAGGCGCCGCCGCACGAGATTCTGGAATCCCTTGCCGGTGAACAAGATCCGGTCACCGCAACCTACGAGCGCACCCACCGGGCGCTGGCCGCCGCACAGGCATGGCTGACCGAGCGCGACTCCGGCGTGCTGATCGTGGCCACCCGGGGGGCGGTCGGACTGCCGGGCGAGGACATCAGCGACCTGCCCGGCGCGGCCGTATGGGGGCTGGTGCGTTCGGCGCAGACGGAGCACCCCGGCCGCATCGTCCTGGTGGATTCCGATGTGCCGCTCGATGATCGGGCGGTCGCGTCGGCGCTCGCGACCGGCGAACCCCAGGTCTTGCTGCGCAACGGCCAGGTCTACACCGCGCGGGTTCGGCCCAGCCGCGCGGTCGACGACCTTTTGGTGCCTCCGGGCGACGGTCCCTGGCGACTGGGCATCGGCACCGCCGGCACCTTTGAAAACCTGCGGCTGGAGCCGGTTCCCAACGCCGACGCGCCGCTGGAGCCGGGTCAGGTGCGGGTGGCGCTGCGCGCGATCGCGGCCAACTTCCGCGACATCATGATCACTCTGGGCATGTTCACCCATGACGCGTTGCTCGGTGGTGAAGGCGCCGGCGTGGTCGTCGAAGTCGGTCCCGGGGTCAACGAATTCGCCGTCGGCGACTCGGTTTACGGATTTTTCCCCGACGGTAGCGGCACGCTGGTCCCGGGCGATGTCCGCCTGCTGCAGCCGATGCCGGCGGACTGGTCCTACGCCGAGGCCGCCGCGATCTCGGCGGTCTTCACCACCGCGTACATGGCCTTCGTGCACCTGGCCGATGTCAAGCCGGGCCAGCGGGTGCTGGTGCATGCGGCGGCCGGCGGTGTCGGCATGGCCGCGGTCCAGCTCGGCCGCTACCTGGGTCTCGAGATCTTCGCGACTGCCAGCCGCGGTAAATGGGACACGTTGCGGGCCATGGGCTTCGACGACGACCACATCTCGGATTCCCGCAGCCTGGAGTTCGAGGAGAAGTTCCGGGCCGTGACCGCCGGTCGCGGGGTGGATGTGGTGCTCGATTCGCTGGCGGGCGACTTCGTGGACGCCTCCCTGCGCCTGGTGGCTCCCGGCGGCGTGTTCTTGGAGATGGGCAAGACCGACATCCGCGACCCCGGCGTGATCGCCCAGCAATACCCCGGCGTGCGCTACCGCGCCTTCGACCTCTTCGAGCCCGGCCGTCCCCGGATGCACCAGTGGATGAACGAGTTAGCCGGGCTCTTCGAAGCCGGTGTGCTACGGCCGTTGCCGGTGACCACCTTCGACATCCGGCGCGGTCGCGCGGCGTTGCGGTACCTGAGCCAGGCCCGCCACATCGGCAAGGTCGTCATGACCCTTCCGGGTGCCCTGGCGACCGGCACGGTGCTCATCACCGGTGGAACCGGGATGGCGGGTTCGACGCTGGCCCGCCACCTCGTCGCGCACCACGGTGTGCGGAACATGGTGTTGCTCAGCCGCACCGGTCCCGACGCGCCCGGGGCAGCCGAGCTGATCGCCGAATTGGAGCAAGCCGGCGCCCGGGTGCGCGCCGTCGCGTGCGATGCCGCCGACCGGGCGGCATTGGCCTCGGTGCTCGCCGACATCCCGGCGGAGCATCCGCTGAGCGGGGTGATCCATGCCGCGGGCGTGCTCGACGACGCGGTCGTCACATCCTTGACCGCTGAGCGAGTGGACGCGGTGTTGCGCGCCAAGGTCGATGCGG
>NZ_LZIX01000310.1:0-16706 GCF_001666955.1 Mycobacterium sp. E735
CGGCGCCGGCGGCCGGTGGCCGGATCCCACGCGCAGGCCTTCTCCCATTCGATCTCGGTGGGCAGCCGCGCGCCGGCCCAGGCGGCGTAGGCCTCGGCCTCGAAGAAGGTGACGTGCTGCACCGGTTCGTCGGCCGGGATGTCTTCGACGTGGCCGAACCGGGTGCGCGTCCGCGCGTTGGGGCTCCAGAACTGCGGCGCCGTGAGGCCCGCACGCCGGCGATGCTCCCAACCGCGCTCCGACCACCAGCGTGGCTGCCGGTATCCGCCGTCTTCCACGAAGTGCCGCCACTCGCCGTTGGTGACCGGCACCCGGCCGATCCGGAACGAGGGCACGTCGACGACGTGGGCGGGCCGCTCGTTGTCCAGCGAGTACGGTTCGCTCGCCGCGTCGACGCCCAGCACGAACGGGCCGGCGGGCACCAGCACCGAGGTGCCGGCCACGCCTGGCCGGCCGGCCGGCAAGGCCACGGTGTCGCGCAGCAGCGGGGCGCCGCTGCGGAGGTTCAACGCCTGCAGCATGGTTTCGTCGTGCTGGTTCTCGTGGCTGATCACCAACGCGAACGGGAAGCTGTCGGCATCCTCGGGTAGGGCGTCGAGGGCGTCGAGGGCGGCCGAGCGCACCGTCCGGCAATACGCCCGCGCGCGATCCGGTGACAACAGCGGCAGCTCGACGCGGCTCGCGCGGGAGTGCACGAAGGCGTCGTACAGGCCTTCGACGGCAGGCGGCAACATGCCCGGCCGACCGGGGTCGCCGGCCCGCAGCAGCCAGAACTCCTCTTGCTGACCGATGTGCGCGAGGTCCCACACCAGCGGGCTCATCAGGGGGTCGTACTGCCGGTACAGTTCGGCGTCGTCGAACTCGACCAGCCGCAACGTTCGCGTCCGCGCCCGCGCCAGATCGTCGGCGAGACCCGCCCGGCATTCATCCGCGGACGTCACAGCCCCCCTTGGGCCAGGCGCGCCACGGTGGGCGCGATGCCGTGCTGGATCACCTGATCGGAGAAGTCGTCGCCGGGACATCGGCACCGTTCGACGGCGTCGACCAGCCGCTGCATCGACTCGCCGAGCTCGGGCGGCGCCAGCTCGGCGGCGATCGCCACGCACTGGTTGGCCGCGGCGTACAGCCGCCGGTCCCGCAGGCCCACCCGGGCCGCGGTGTCCCATGCGGTGGCCACGGGTTCGACTGCCTCGGCCGCTGTCTCGGCCGCGACGGGGTCGTCGAGCAGGGCCGTCAGCGTGAACACCACGGCCGGCCAGAACTCGTCCGGCACGCTGTCGAGATAGCGGATCTCCAGCCACTGCCTTGGGCGCACCGGCGGGAACAGGGTGGTCAGGTGGTATTCCAGGTCGGCGACGGTGGGACGGCGATCGCCGAGCAACACCCGGCCGTCCACCCAGTCGGCGAAGGGCACCCAGTGCGTGACCGCGGCGGCGTCCGGGGCGTGTACCAGCATCACCGGCGCCTTGAGCGCGTAGCGCGCCCAGTCGGTGCCGGGGTCGTCGCCGCTGGCGCCCAGGACCGGCCCGCATCGTGCCGCGTCCATCTGGCCCCACACCCACTGCCGGGTGGAGGCCCACCCGGTGAACTCGCCGCGCAGCATCGGGGAGTTCGCGGCGATCGCGATCATGGTGGGTCCCAGCGCGTGCGCCAGCCCGACGCGCGCCGCCCAGCCGGCCCGCGGCCCCGCGTCGAGGTTGACCTGGATGGACGCTGTGGACGTCATCATCGCCGAGCCCGCGTCGCCCGAGCGGCTGGACGCGAAGAACTGCTCCATGGCGCGGTAACGCGCGCCCGGGTTGATTCGCTTGGGTGGCCGCAGCGGGTCCGCGCCGAGGAATACCAGACCCAGGCCGGCGTCGGCGAACGCCGACCGCAGCGCGGCCTGATCGCGCCGCATCGCGTCGATGGCGCTGACCACGCCGTCAGCCGGCGGGCCGGACAGCTCCACCGCACCGCCGGGCTCCACCGTGACCCGGCTGCCGCCCGGCAACTCGGGCAGGCGCCCCAACACCTCGCCGATCTCGTCCCAGCCGGGCCTGCGATGCGGGTCCGCCGGGTCGTGGCAGTGGCCCTCCATCTCGAGACCAACGCGGCCCAGCGGGGCGTCCACCAAGCAGCCGTCGGCGATGTAACGCGCGGCGGCTTGGGAATCGGCCATCTCCGCACCGGCCAGCTCGGAGCCGGCGGTAGTGATGGCGGCGAACGTCATATCACTATCCCTTCGGGCCTGAGCAAGCCTGAACACGCGTCTGCGAACCTGTCCCCGTACCCGACTAAGGGAACGGTGACCGCCACTTCTTCATCTAGCAGATGGCCCCGACATATTCCCGTTCGCGCTACTTTTCAAGCCTGCCCGACCCGGCTCCGGCGCCCCGCTCATTGACCCAGCGCGTTCTGCATCGCGCCGGCCAGCACGTTGACCGCCGGCCCGGCGTTGCCAGACTGGCAGACCTTGGCCTGCAGTAACACGTTTTCGCGCAGCCTGGTTTGATTGAAGCAGCGCCGATCGGTACCGGCTTCTTGTTTGGTCCAGCTCGCGTCGGCCGCGCCCGGCGGCCCGCCGTCGAACGACCAGACCTGCGTGGCCCCGTTGTCCAGATGCATCGCGGTGGTCTGGCCCGAGCAGCCCACCGTCCGGTCCACCAGGCGATGGAAAGCGCGGTCGGCGGCATCGTTGGTGGCGAACACCCCGACGGCCTGTTTGACGAAGTGGGTCTGGTCGTTCGCCGCCGTCTGCGTGACGGCACCGTTGAACGACGCGAGGTCGGGGTCGTCGTACACCTCGGGCAGCCCGATGTCGGCCCAGTTGTTGCACACGGGGATGTCGACCCAATCCCCCTGGACCGGTCGGGTGAAGACCGACTCCCAGGCCATGGGTCCGCCGACGATGTTGCCGACCGAGCCCTTACCCAGGACGGCATAGTTCACCACTCCCGGTTCCGACGGGTGGGCGGTCGCAACGGGAAGCGCGACCGCGCACTCGATGGCCAGGCCGATGGCGATCGCGGCGCCGCGAACCCGCATGGTCATTCCAGCGATCATGCCAGGACGCCGGGGTGTTGGTCAGCCCCCGTTGCCGCGCACGCCCTCTTCGACCTTCTTGCCGAGGTCGGGGTCGACGTTGCGCCAGTACTCGAACACGCGTGACAGCACCGGCTCCTTGACGCCCTTGGAGACGTGACCGATGATGTTGTGCGCCAACCGATCTCGGGCCGCATCGTCGAGGACGTCGCGGACCATGGTGCCGGCCTGCCCCCAGTCGTCGTCCTCGGGGTGCAGCGTGTACGCGGCGCGGACCATGTCGCCGTCCGCATGCCAGCGCACCTCGGCGGCGCGCGCCGGGTCGGCGTGCGGGCCACCGTACGAGTTGGGCGCGTACACGGGGTCGGACACGTTCTTGATCCGCATCGCGCCGTCCTTCGAGTAGCTGTTCACCTCGACCTTCGGCGTGTTCACGGGAATCTGCCGGTAGTTGGTCCCCAGGCGGGCGCGATGCGCGTCGGAGTAGGAGAACCCGCGGGCCTGCAGCATCTTGTCCGGGCTCAGCCCGGTGCCCGGCACGGTGTTGTTCGGTTCGAAGGCCGCCTGCTCGATCTCGGTGTGGTAATCGGTGACGTTGCGGTTCAGCGTCATCTTGCCGACGTCGATCAACGGGTAGTCGCCGTGCGGCCAGACCTTGGTCAGGTCGAACGGGTTGAACCGATAATTCCTGGCTTCCTCGTACGGCATGATCTGCATCTTCAGGGTCCAGCTGGGATGGTTCCCGCCCTCGATTGCCTCGTAAAGGTCGCGCTGGTGGTAGTCGCCGTCCTCGCCTGCCAGCCGGTCCGCGTCCTCCTGGGGCAGGAAGTCGATGCCCTGGTCGGCGATGAAATGGTATTTGACCCAGAAGATTTCACCGCCGGCGTTGATCCAGCTGTACGTGTGGCTGCTGTAGCCGTTCATCTGCCGCCACGACTTGGGGATGCCGCGGTCGCCCATCAGCCAGGTCACCTGGTGCGCGGACTCCGGTGAGAGCGTCCAGAAGTCCCACTGCATGTTGTGGTCGCGCAAATTCGTTGCCTGCATGCGTTTTTGCGACCGGATGAAGTGCTGGAACTTCAACGGGTCGCGCATGAAGAAGACCGGGGTGTTGTTGCCGACCAGGTCGAAATTGCCTTCGCTGGTGTAGAACTTCAGCGCGAAGCCGCGCGGGTCCCGCCAGGTGTCCGGGCTGCCGCGCTCACCGGCGACGGTGGAGAACCGGGCCAGCATCTCGGTCTTGGTGCCCGGCTGGAAGACCGCGGCCCTCGTGTATTTACTGACGTCGTTGGTGACCTCGAAGGTGCCGAAGGCTCCGCCGCCCTTCGCGTGCGGCTGCCGCTCCGGGATGCGTTCCCGGTTGAATTGGGCCATCTGCTCGATCAGGTAATGGTCCTGCAGCAGGATCGGGCCGTCGGGACCGATCGTCAACGACTGGTCGTCGCTGGGCGCAGCGATGCCGGCGTCATTGGTGGTGAAACGCTCCGTCATGTCGCTATCTCCTCTTTGCTGGGCTGCCCTTGGATATTGGCGACGAATACCCCTGCGCGCCAATAACTATGCGCTTTCTCTGGACCGCATCAAGATCGCACCGGTAGTTACGGGCGTGGTGCCGGCAGGGCGGGGGTCGGGCTGACAGCACTCGCCGGCGGCTGGCCGGGGCCGCTTAGGCCGGGTCCGCCGGGTCCACCCGGGCCGGCGGGCGGCATGGGCACGATCAACCCCGGCCCGCCGTAGCCCCACTGGCCGCTCGGACCGGGGCCCCACGGCCCGTTGCCCGGTCCGGGGCCGCCGCCCGGTCTGAACATCGGGCCGTGGTGATGGTGGCAGTGGTGGTAGTAGCCGTACACGAACGCGCCGACGAAGAAGACAGTCGAGATGATGAAGACGACGCCGGCCACGATGACCACCCACGCCGCGGCCGTGTAGAGCGCCGGCGGCTTCACGCGCTCCGCGGGTGGAGGCGCGGGTGCGGTGGTGGCGGCGGGAGTCGGCGGTGGCGTCGGTCCGGGTGTCTCGGTCATGCCTTCCAATATGCCCAGGCCCTCACGCGCTTAACAGGTCCGCCGCGGAAAACTTGCTGTGAATCGACACGGGGCGGCCGGTCGCCGGTGGCGAGACGACGCGCAGCCCGGCGCTCTCGCGAGCACCGGGCTGCTGGTTGTTCAGTGAGGTTGGGCTACGGCGTGCGGGACGGGGCGACCGACGTCGGGATCTGGCTCGGGCCGGGGGCGCCGGGCGTCGCCGCCCCGGGTCCGCCCTGCTGGATGCCGGCCGGTCCACCCTGCTGGGCACCCGGACCGCCCGGGCCGCCCATGCGGTGGGGGTGCATGAACGCCGCGTGGTGCTTGTGGTGGTGATGGCCGTGGTGGCCGCCGCGGTGGCCGAGGATGAAGCCGGTGAAGAAGATGACCGCGACGATGAACACGATCCCGGCGACGATGGCGACCCAGGCGGCGAGGTGGAAGACGCGTGCCGCCCGGTAGGGGGCTGTCGCTGCCGCGGCGGCCGCCGGGGCAGTTGCGGTCGACGACCGCGTGGTGGGGGTTTCAGATGTTTCACTCATGAGACAAATGATGAAGCCGTTAACAATAGTTGCGGCTATGCGTCACTTATGTAGCAGCTATGAGGATGAAAACGCCGCCCATCTGCCAAGACGCCTTTCTCGGCGTCACTCGTCCGGGGTGCCATCAACCAGTTCGGACAGCATGAACCGGTGCCCTTCTGGAGATCGCAGGCCCATCTCGCGCCTGCCCCACGGTTCGGTCGTGGGAGCTTCGATGACGTCGGCGTGCTGCGCGACGGCGCGGCGGTAGAAGGCGTCGACACCGTCCACCGTGAGGTACGCGAGGTAGCTGTGGTCGCCCAACTGGGCGGCCGGGAGGGCGTCAGGGCATCGGCCGAGCCGGAAGGTCACCGTCCCCGCGGCGCAGAACATCCAATTTCCCGGATCCGGCTCGGTGATGTCGCAGCCGAGCACCGACTGAAACCACTGAGCGGTTCCGTTCAGATCGTGCACGGCAAGGACCGGGTCGGCGCTGATGAATTCCATGGGAGCAGTGTGAACGACGAATCCAGCCCGGCGGGCACCGCTGTACGGGCCGACTAACGTGCCCTACTCCGGTTTGAGTGGGTTGACCGCGAACTGAATCACCCGGTAGGGCGCGGCCACACGCGCGCGAGTGTCCCACTGGCTCACGAAGATTCGCAGCTCGTCGAGTGTGGAACCGGGCGAGATGTAACCGCCGTACGGTTGCGCGAGCCGGTTGTCATACGGGGGCGGCAGGCTCTCCGCCGGATCGGGCCACTCGTCGTGCTGCACCACCGTGGTGACCGGCGCGTCGCCCAGGGCGGTCGGGTCGTCGGCGACGCGGACCTCCATGTTGCCCGTGACGGCGTTGAAGTAGGACAGCACCGCCTTTCCGTCGATTTGCCGGACGCACAACTCGCCCACCGCTTCCGGCCACAGCGGCGTGGGCGGCTTGCCCCAGCCGCCGCCCGGCCCGGCCGCCCACCCCTGCCACCGGGACCGGTCGGTGAACGATTGCGGGGTGGCCCGGTAGAGCACGACGGGGTTCCGACGGGTGAAGCTGTCGGCCACGATGTACACCCAGCCGGTCGGCGAGTCCGCGGTGGGAATGGGGTCGTAGTAGCCGCTGATCTGCGTCTGCGAGCCGCCCTGGTAGGACGCGGGCCGGCGCGACCCGGGGATGGTCTGCCACCCGGCCCGCGCGGGCTCGGCCGTCACGAGCCGGGAGCTTTGCGGTTCCAGGTTTTTCGTCGTCGTCACCATCACGTAGTTGCGCCGGTTGATCTGCACCACCCCGGCCGGCAGCTGCGAGGCACCCGGCGGGGTCGGATCGGCCAGCAGCGGTTTGCTGACGCCGGTGACGCCGGTGTAGCGCACGCCGGCCGGATCGTCGACCGAGGCGGTGTCCACACGCAGCGCCACCGGCGCGTACCAACCACCGAACCCGACGCCCTGGCCGGCGAAGCTGTCGCCGCAGACCTGCAACAGTTCGGCGGGGAACTCCACGAACTCACAGAGGTCGGTCGCGCCGATGCCGTAGTCCCCGGTGGGCGTGCCGGTGCCGGCGGTCGGGCCGATCCGCACCACCTGGCCGGGCGCCAGCGGTTGCACGATGGGCTCGGGCGCGGGCGCCGGCGGATCGGCGTGGGCGAGCCAAACTCCTTGCGGGGCAATCAAAGCCAATGCAAGCGAGCACCGCGCGATCAGTCGGGTATGGGCGGTGCTCACCCGCTTCTCACAACTGGGCGGCCAGCAACTCGGCGATCTGGATGGTGTTCAGCGCCGCCCCCTTGCGCAGGTTGTCCCCCGACACGAACAGGGCCAGGCCGCGCCCGTCGGGCACGCCGGGGTCGTGCCGGATGCGGCCGACCAACGACTCGTCGACGCCCGCGGCCGCCAACGGCGTCGGCACGTCGACCACCTTCACCCCGGGCGCGCCGTCGAGCAGCTGCCGGGCCCGCTCGGGCGACAGCGGCCGGGCGAATTCGGCGTTGATCGACAGCGAGTGCCCGGTGAAAACCGGTACCCGCACGCAGGTTCCGCTCACCGCCAGCTCCGGGATGCCGAGGATCTTGCGGCTCTCGTGCCGCAGCTTCTGGTCCTCGTCGGTCTCGCCGGAGCCGTCATCGACCAGCGAGCCGGCCAGCGGCACGACGTTGAACGCGATCGGCGCGACGTAGGTCTTGGGCGCGGGGAACTCGATCGCTGCCCCGTCGTGCACGAGCTGCTCGGCGCCGTCGATGACCGCGCGGGCCTGCGTGGCCAGCTCCTCCACCCCGGCCAGCCCGCTGCCGGACACCGCCTGGTAGCTCGACACCACCAGGCGCACCAGCTGGGCTTCGTCGTGCAGCACCTTGAGCACCGGCATCGCGGCCATCGTGGTGCAGTTCGGGTTGGCGATGATGCCCTTGGGTCGACGGTGGGCGTCCCTGTCGAAGTTGACCTCCGACACCACCAGCGGCACGTCGGGGTCCTTGCGCCAGGCCGACGAGTTGTCGATCACGGTCACCCCGGCCGCGGCGAAGCGCGGCGCCTGCACCAGCGACATCGTCTTGCCGGCGGAGAACAGCGCGATGTCCAGGCCGCTCGGGTCCGCGGTCGCGGCGTCCTCGACCTCGATCTCCTGGCCGCGGAATTCCAGCTTGCGGCCCTGCGAGCGGGCCGAGGCGAAGAACCGCACCGACGTCGCGGGGAAGTCCCGCTCGTCGAGCAACCTACGCATCACCTGGCCGACCTGGCCGGTGGCGCCCACAACGCCTATTGACACGCTATTCGCGCCCATATCTACCTGCCCGTCCCCGCATACACCGTCGCCTTCTCGTCCCCGCCAAGCCCGAACGCCTCATGCAACGCCACGACGGCCTTGTCTAGTTCGGTGTCGCGGCACAGGACCGAGATGCGGATCTCCGAGGTGGAAATCAGCTCGATGTTGACGCCGACGGCGGCCAGGGCCTCACAGAAGGTCGCGGTGACGCCGGGGTGGCTGCGCATGCCCGCGCCGATCAGCGACACCTTGCCGATGTGGTCGTCGTAGAGCAGCTGGGTGAAGCCGATCTCGTCCTTGAGCGCGTCCAGCTTGGCCACCGCCGTGGGCCCGCTGTCGCGCGAGCAGGTGAAGGTGATGTCGGTCTTGCCGTCCTCCACCTTGGAGACGTTCTGCAGCACCATGTCGATGTTCACGTCGGCGTCGGCGACCGCCCGGAAGACCCGAGCCGCGTAGCCGGGGATGTCGGGGATGCCGACGACGGTCACCTTGGCCTCGCTGCGGTCGTGCGCGACTCCGGTCAGGATTGGGTCTTCCATGGCTATGTCCTTGATCGATCCGACGACGACGGTGCCGGGCTTGTCCGAGTAGGACGAGCGGACGTGCACCGGAATGTTGTAGCGGCGGGCGTATTCCACGCAGCGCAGCATCAGCACCTTCGCGCCGCAGGCCGCCATCTCGAGCATCTCCTCGAAGGTCACCTTGTCCAGCCGGCGCGCGTTGTGCACGATCCGCGGGTCCGCGGTGAAGATGCCGTCGACGTCGGTGTAGATCTCGCAGACGTCGGCGTGCAGGGCCGCGGCCAGGGCCACCGCCGTGGTGTCCGAACCGCCGCGCCCCAGTGTGGTGACGTCCCGGGTGTCCTGGCTGACGCCCTGGAAGCCGGCGACCAGCACGATGCGGCCCTCGTCGAGCGCGGCCTGCAGCCGCCCGGGGGTGACCTCGATGATCTTCGCGTTGCCGTGGGTGCCGGTGGTGATGACCCCGGCCTGCGAGCCGGTGAACGAGCGCGCCTCCGCGCCCAGCGATTCGATCGCCATGGCCACCAGCGCGTTGGAGATGCGTTCGCCGGCGGTCAGCAGCATGTCGAGTTCCCGCGGCGGCGGGGCCGGGCAGACCTGCTGGGCCAGATCCATCAGGTCGTCGGTGGTGTCGCCCATGGCGGAGACCACGACGACGACGTCGTTCCCCTGCTTCTTGGTCGCGACGATGCGTTCGGCGACACGGCGGATCCGATCGGCGTCGGCCACCGATGATCCGCCGTACTTTTGCACGACCAGCGCCACGTTATGTTTCCCGCAATCTTCCCGCCCTTGGGCACGATTTAAGTCCACAACAGAATACGTGGCTGCACATAACGGTTTACGCCCCGATGCCGACCACCGCAGCCTGCGGTTTTGGCATGATTTTCGACGATTTTCCTCCCGGGCGCCAATCGCGGTAGAGTGCAGGGCGTGCAGCGGGTGCTCCTCCTCGGACGCCGCGACGGGGTCTGATCCAGACCGGCTTCCCGTCGCGGGTGTTCGCGATGCGCCGGTCTGAGGTTCCTTCTGACACCCCCGGAGCAACTACCGTGACTTCCAATCCCGACGCCTATACGTCAGCCCGATCGATCGTCAAACCCGCGGGCCCGCCGGGCCCCGGACAGCCCGCCTGGAATCCGCAGCGTGGTTCGGCGATGCCGGTCAACCGGTACCGATCCTTCGCCGAGGAAGTCGAGCCCATCCGCCTGGCCGACCGCACCTGGCCCGACCGCGTCATCGACCGCGCCCCGCTGTGGTGCGCGGTGGACCTACGCGACGGCAACCAGGCGCTGATCGACCCGATGAGCCCGACCCGCAAGCGCCGCATGTTCGATCTGCTGGTTCGCATGGGATACAAGGAGATCGAGGTCGGCTTCCCGTCGGCCAGCCAAACCGATTTCGACTTCGTCCGCGAGATCATCACCGACGGCGCCATCCCGGACGACGTCACCATCCAGGTGCTGACGCAGTGCCGTCCCGAGCTCATCGAGCGCACGTTCCTGGCGTGCGAGGGCGCGTCGCGGGTCATCGTGCACTTCTACAATTCGACGTCGATCCTGCAGCGCCGCGTGGTTTTTCGCGCCGACCGGGCCGCGGTGCAGGCGATCGCGACCGACGGCGCCCGCAAGTGCGTCGAGGAGGCCGCCAAATACCCTGGCACGCAATGGCGTTTCGAATATTCGCCGGAGTCCTACACCGGAACCGAGCTCGAATACGCCAGGCAGGTGTGTGACGCCGTCGGCGAGATCATCGCGCCGACACCGGAGAACCCCATCATCTTCAACCTGCCCGCCACGGTCGAGATGGCCACTCCCAACGTCTACGCCGACTCGATCGAGTGGATGAGCCGCAACCTGGCCAATCGGGAATCCGTCATCCTGAGCCTGCACCCGCACAATGACCGCGGGACGGCTGTCGCCGCAGCGGAATTGGGCTTCGCGGCGGGCGCCGACCGGATCGAGGGCTGCCTATTCGGCAACGGCGAACGCACCGGCAACGTGTGCCTGGTGACGCTGGGGCTCAACCTGTTCTCCCGCGGCGTCGACCCCCAGATCGACTTCTCCAACATCGACGAGATCCGCCGCACGGTCGAATACTGCAACCAGCTTCCCGTCCACGAGCGTCACCCCTACGGCGGGGACCTGGTCTACACCGCGTTCTCCGGCAGCCATCAGGATGCGATCAACAAGGGCCTGGACCAGATGAAGGTCGACGCCGACGCCGCGGACACCGACGTCGAGGACATGCTCTGGCAGGTCCCGTATCTGCCGATCGACCCCAAAGACGTCGGGCGCACCTACGAAGCGGTGATCCGGGTCAACTCGCAGTCCGGCAAGGGCGGTGTGGCCTACATCATGAAGTCCGACCACGGCCTGGCCCTGCCGCGCCGGCTGCAGATCGAGTTCTCCCAGGCGATCCAGAAGATCACCGAGGGCGAGGGCGGGGAGGTCTCCCCGAAGGAGATGTGGGACGTGTTCTCCGAGGAGTACCTCGCCCCGGTGTGGCCGCTGGAGCGGATGAAACAGCGCGTCGAGGCGTCGGAGGAAGACAGCGGCACCACCACGGTCGCCGCGACCGTCAAGGTCAACGGCGTGGAGACCGAGATCAGCGGCGTGGGCAACGGCCCGCTCGCGGCCTTCGTCCACGCGCTCGGCGGTGTCGGCTTCGACGTCGCGGTCCTCGATTACTCCGAGCACGCGATGAGCGCCGGCGACGACGCGCAGGCGGCGGCATACGTGGAGGCGTCGGTGAACGGCCGCTCCGTCTGGGGCGTCGGCATCGCGCCGTCGATCACCACCGCGTCGTTGCGCGCCGTCGTGTCGGCGGTCAACCGCGCGTCCCGGAAGTAACGCTCGGCGTCGAGGCCGCGGCGACGGAGTTGGGCTCGTCCCGGTTCAACTCGCACGCTCGTCGCGTCGATCACCGTCGCGGGCCCACCGGCGAACGATGCTTCGCGGCGGCTTGGGAAAATACGGCACGAGATGCCTCGTCCGTTCCGTGTCCTCGGTGAGATCGTGCAGCCGGGCGGTCAGCAAGTCCTTCATCAACAAGTGGCCCTGATCGGAACCGTCCGGCGATACCACCCGCAGCGGGCGGCCATCCGATTCCGCGAAGACATTCGCGGCATGCCGCAGCGTGGCCTTGCTGCCCACCGTGCCACCCGCCGGGGCGGGTGGCGGCCCGGAGCGCATCACTTCGGCGACCAGGAACGCCTCCAGCGGGTCGGTCGTGTAATCACGCGTCAGATGCATTCCGCTGCGTGCAATCTTCTCGGTGAGCACCGAGCGGGCGAGCAGCAACGCGGATATCGCGTAGGCGGTGATCGTGGCGATGACCACCGGCAGCATCGCCGGCCACGCGCGAGTGAGCTCGAGGGTGAACATGATGGCCGCCAGGGGAGCCCGCATGATGCCGCAAACGACGGCGGCCAGGCCCAGCATCGCCCAGAATCCCGGATACACGTGCGGAAACCAGTGCCCGATGAAGGCTCCGAGCGCGCTGCCGATCATGAACACGGGGGCGAATACACCGCCCGATGTTCCCGAACCCAGCGACAGCGCCCAGATCGCGGTTTTCACCACGAGGATGCCCACGATCAGCGACAGTCCGGCGCGCCCGGTGAGAAGTGCATCGATCACGTTGTAACCGACCCCGAGAGCGCGCGGTTCAATCAGTCCGCCCGCGCCGATGATCAGACCGCCGATCGCCGGCCACCACATCCAGTGAATGGGTAGGCGCGGGAAGGTGTTTTCGGCCCAGTAGACCAGGTGCGTCACCGAGATGGCGAGCGCAGCGCCGGCCAGTCCGACGCATACCGCCAAAGCGTCGATGGACCAATGGATTTCAGCTACATGCGCCTCGACCGGGAATACCGGCGCGGTGCCCAGGATGAACAAGCGCACCACGGTGGCCATCGCTACCGCGCTCGCGACGGGGACCATGCTCCGCGGCCGCCATTCGAAGAGCAGCAATTCGACGGCCAGCAGGATGGATGCCAGTGGTGCGTTAAAGGTGGCCGCGATGCCCCCGGCGGCGCCGGAGGCCAGCAGGATCTTTCGCTCGTCTGCGGTCAGATGCAGGAATTGAGCGACAACGGAACCCATGGCCCCGCCGGTCATCACGATCGGCCCCTCCGCGCCGAACGGGCCGCCGGTACCGATGCTGACGGCCGCCGAGATCGGCTTGAGCACAGCAACTTTGGGCTCGACGCGGCTGCTGCCGGTGAGAATCACTTCGATGGTCTCAGGCATGCCGTGACCACGTACCTGATCGGATCCGTACCGCGCCATCAGGCCGATGACCAAACCGCCGGCTATCGGCGCACCCAGAATCAGCCACCACGGATGGTGGTTTGCCGCCGGCGACACCAGAGCATCCGAAATACGTTGATAAAAAACAAGATTAGTGACCAAACCGATGAGCTTCAACAGACACCAGGCCACCAGTGCTGACAGGGCGCCGATGACTATCGCGATGCCCGTGATTGGAATTAACCGCCGATCGACGTTGAAGTCGGCTAACCGTCCACTCACTACAAAGAATTCCTCACCGATCCGATCGATGCATCAACTCTCGACAGATTCCCCAGAACGCAACTCGCAGGACACGATTCGCGTCCTGCGGTGATCCGCTGAATCGTAACAACTCCGCGCGCCGTCGGCGTGCTCAACGGCCGAGGCATTGCTGGGAGTTAGGGCTGAATTCCCTGGCGTCCGCCTGTTAAGCGTCCCGTCAGCGCAGCAGGTCGAGCGTCAGAACAATGCGAGCTGCTGGTCCACCGCGGTGGTGTCGGTGAACTCCTCCATGCTGGTGCCGCCCACGACCGCGCGGATGGAGTCCATGAACTGCGCGTCGGAGACCACCGGCACCCCGAGCTGCTTGGCCAGGTAGCCCTTGCCCTGATCCGGGGCGGGGTCATTGCAGACCACCAGCGAAGTCTCGCCGTCGACGGCGTCGGTATAGGCCAGCCCGGCGTGCAGGATGCGTTCGACCAGTTCCTCGTGGGTGCGGCCGACCTCGGCCGCCAGGGCCACCCGCATGCCCTGCACCAGCGGCCGCCCGGACACGTACAGCCCGGGATTGAGATACGGGCAGGGCATCCGCGAGGCCAGCACCTTCAACGGGCGCAGCTCGTCGTGGGTGACGCGGCCGTTGGGCCACCGTCGCCGGGTCACCGGATGCACCGGCAGCCAGATGTCGCGCTCGCGCGCACGCCTGAGCGCCGACGCCAGCACACCGGTCAGGACCAGCGCGTCGTCGAAGGCGTCGTGCGGCCGTTCCTGGGTGACGCCCCAGTGCGCCGCGAGGGTCTCCAAGCGCAGGTTGTCGATGCCGAGGTCCAACCGCCGGGCCAGCTCGACGGTGCACATGACGGAGTCGATCGGCAGTTCGGTCTCGGCGAGCTCGGCTTCCGCGGCCAGGAACGCGTAGTCGAACGCGACGTTGTGGGCCACCAGCGTGCGACCGTCCAGCACCTTGACCACGTCGTCGACGACGTCGGCGAACTGCGGCTGGTCTTCCAGCATGGCCGCCGTCAGGCCGTGCACGTGGGTTGGCCCGGGGTCCACGCCAGGGTTGAGCAGGCTGACGACGGATTGCTCCACGCGACCGTCGGCGTCGAGGCCCAGCACCGCCAGGCTGATGACCCGCGCCTGACCGGGCCGAAAACCCGACGTCTCGACGTCGATGACGGCCCAACCCCCGTCCGGCTCGCTGGCCGGCCGCCCCCAGGACACCCGGTTCATGTCGACAGGATGGCACGTCGGACCGACATCACCGGGTCGCTTCGCTGCCGTGTCGGTCGCTGAATTCGGTAAGGGCGACCCGCAGCACCCGGCGCTCTGCACCGCGCTTGCGATCGCCCTTATTGGATAAGGGCGACCCGCAGCACCCGGCGCTCTGCGCCGCGCTTGCGATCGCCCTTAAACTGCCCGGGTGGTTACCACCCGTGCACGCCTGGCCCTCGCCGCGGGAGCGAGCGCGCGCTGGGCCTCGCGGGTGACCGGACGCGGCGCGGGAGCGATGATCGGTGGCCTGATCGCGATGTCCCTGGACCGCTCGGTCCTGCGTCAGCTGGCGGCCGGACGACGTACCGTCGTCGTCACCGGCACCAACGGCAAGTCGACCACCACCCGGATGACCGCCGCCGCGCTGGGCACGCTGGGTTCGGTGGCCACCAACGCCGAAGGCGCCAACATGGACGCCGGGCTGGTGGCCGCGCTGGCGGCGAACCGCGAGGCGCCGCTGGCGGCCCTGGAAGTCGACGAGATGCACGTGCCGCACGTCTCCGATGCCGTCGAGCCCGCCGTAGTCGTGCTGCTCAACCTGTCGCGCGACCAGCTGGACCGGGTCGGCGAGATCAACGTCATCGAACGCACCCTGCGGGCCGGGTTGGCCCGGCATCCCAACGCGGTCGTCGTCGCCAACTGTGACGACGTGCTCATGACGTCGGCGGCCTACGACAGCCCGAACGTGGTGTGGGTGGCCGCGGGCGGCTCGTGGGCCAACGACTCGGTCAGCTGCCCGCGCAGCGGCGAGGTGATCGTCCGCGACAAGGGGCATTGGTATTCCACCGGCGTCGACTTCAAGCGGCCCAGCCCGCAGTGGTGGTTCGACGACCACACCCTCTACGGGCCCGACGGGCTGGCCCTGCCGATGCGGTTGGCGCTGCCGGGCGCGGTGAATCGCGGAAACGCCGCCCAGGCCGTCGCCGCCGCCGTCGCGCTGGGCGCGGAACCCGCGAAGGCGGTGGCGGCCGTGTCGGGCGTCGACGAGGTCGCCGGGCGCTACCGGACCGTCCGCGTCGGCGACCACGAGGCGCGGATCCTGCTGGCCAAGAACCCGGCCGGCTGGCAGGAGGCGCTGTCGATGGTGGACAAGCAGGCGGCCGGGGTCGTCATCTCGGTCAACGGGCAGGTGCCCGATGGCGAAGACCTGTCCTGGCTGTGGGACGTCCGCTTCGAGCACTTCGAGCACACCGCCGTCGTGGCCGCCGGGGAGCGGGGCACCGACCTCGCGGTGCGCCTCGGCTACGCGGGCGTCGACCACACCCTGGTGCACGACACCGTGGCGGCCATCGCGTCCTGCCCGCCGGGGCGGGTCGAGGTCGTCGCGAACTACACCGCCTTCCTCCAGCTGCAACGTGCGTTGGCGCGCCATGGCTGATTCGACCGTGCGGATCGGGCTGGTGCTGCCTGACGTGATGGGCACCTACGGCGACGGCGGCAACGCGCTGGTGCTGCGCCAGCGCCTGCGGTTGCGGGGCATCGCCGCGGAGATCGTCGAGATCACGCTGGCCGACCCGGTGCCGGACTCACTGGACCTCTACACGCTGGGCGGGGCGGAGGACTACGCGCAGCGGTTGGCCACCAAGCACCTGATCAAGCATCCTGGGTTGCAGCGCGCCGCCGAGCGCGGCGCGCCCGTGCTGGCGATCTGCGCCGCCGTGCAGGTGCTCGGCCAGTGGTACGAGACGTCGGCGGGGGAACGGGTCGACGGCGTGGGGATGCTCGACGCGACCACCTCGCCGCAGCAGGCCCGCACCATCGGCGAATTGATCAGCAAGCCGCTGTTGCCCGGGCTGACCCAGCGGCTCACCGGTTTCGAGAACCACCGGGGCGGCACCGTCCTGGGCCCCGCCGCATCGCCGCTGGGCGCGGTGGCCAAGGGCGCGGGCAATCGGGCGGGCGACGGCTTCGACGGAGCGGTGCAGGGCAGCGTCGTGGCCACGTACATGCACGGCCCGTGCCTGGCCCGCAACCCCGAGCTGGCGGACCTGCTGTTGGGCAAGGTGGTGGGCGAGCTGGCGCCGCTGGAGCTGCCCGAGGTGGAGTTGTTGCGCCGGGAGCGGTTGGCGGTGCGCTGA
>NZ_LZIX01000311.1:0-812 GCF_001666955.1 Mycobacterium sp. E735
ATCGCCATCCAGTCGCAAGAGGTCTACGACCGCTACATGAAGTACCTGACCGGTTGCGCGAAGCTGTTCCGCCAGGGCATCAGCAATGTGGGCCAGTTCACCCTCGTGAAGTAGGCGGCGAGGAGCTGGGGGTCGTTCCGCTACTTTTGCAGCGTGAACTGGTCGACGTCGGTGTAACCCTGGCGGAACAGCTTCGCGCAGCCGGTCAGGTACTTCATGTAGCGGTCGTAGACCTCTTGCGACTGGATCGCGATGGCCGCGTCCTTGTTGGCCGCCAGGTTTGCCGCCCATATATTGAGAGTCCGCTCGTAGTGCTCACCCAGTAATTGCACCTTTTCGACCGAGAATCCGGCGGGCTCAGCGAATTTGAAAATATCTTCCTGCGTCGGCAGCTGGCCGCCCGGAAAAATCTCGGTGCCGATGAATCGCGCGAATCTCACATCGCGCATAGTCAGCTTGATGCCGAGTGCGGGCATCTGCTGCCATTGATAGGTCAAAATGGTGTGCAACAGCATCCGACCGTCGTCGGGCAGGATGTGGTGGGCACGTTCAAAAAAGGCCGGCCACCGGTCGGCCTTGAACGCCTCGAAGGCGCCGATGCTGACGATTCGGTCGACCTTGTCGTCGAATTCCTCCCAGCCCTGCAACCGGACTTCGACGGAGCGGTCGGTGGGGATGGCGGCCATTTTGGCCTTACTGTAGGCAAACTGGTTGCGACTCAGCGTGATCCCGATCACGTTGACGTCATATTTCTCGATCGCCCGGTGCAGCGCTCCTCCCCAGCCGCAACCGATGTCGAGTAGCGTCATGCC
>NZ_LZIX01000312.1:0-4879 GCF_001666955.1 Mycobacterium sp. E735
GCCGCATCGAGCAGGCCGCCATCGAGATGGACAACCTGCGCGCGGCATTCGCGTGGTGCCGGGAGAACGCCGAGATCTCGCAGGCGTTGCGGCTAGCCTCGGTCTTACAACCGCTTTGGACCACTCGCGGCCGTTTGCGGGAGGGCACAGCCTGGTTCGACGTGGCGCTGGCGGACGCCGCCGCGCACGACGTGGAGGTGCCGCTCCCCGTCCGCGCCCGGGCGCTCGCGGACAAAGCGATACTCGAGGGCGCGCAGACCATCCACGACAACATGGACATGGCGTTGGAAGCTCTGGCGCTCGCCCGTGAGATCGACGACCCGGCGTTGGTGGTTCGCGCGCTTGCAGGTTGCGGAATCATCGCCGCCTACGATGCGGCCGTTGCCGGCTCGTACTTCGACGAAGCGCTCGGCCTCGCTCGCACCGTGGGAGATGACTGGAGTTTGAACCAGATCCTCGCGTTCCAGGCCTTCGCGGCCGTCACGGGCAAGGGGGATCCGGTCGCGGCACGCGCGGCCGGTGAAGAAGGCCGTGACATCGCTGACGCGATCGGCGACGGCTACGCCTCTCGCGGGTGCCGGTGGTGTATCGGTTTGGCGCAGTGGTGGGAGGGAGATCTGGTGGGCGCCATTGCACAATTCCGGGCGCTGGTTGCCGAGTCGGACACGGCCCACGACGAAACGTGGAAGATGGCCAGCCTCGTCAGCCTGGGCCACATGCTCGCCTACACCGGTGACACGAGCGCGGCGCGGGTGGCCGCGAATGCAGCCGTTGAAGCCGCCACAGACCTCGGACCCTTCAACCAGGGCTACGCGTACGCCGCGCTGGCCGTCGCGATGGTCGCCGCGGGGGATGTGGACGCATCGGCCCGCGCCGGCGAGGCGGCATGGCAGCGGCTGAAGGTCCAGCCTGAACTCGCTGTCGTCAACGTCATTCCGCTGGCGGAAATCTCGCTCGCACAGGGGGATCTGACATCGGCGCGCCGCTGCGCCGACGACGCCGTTGCCGTCGCCCCGGGGGTTCATCGGGTGCTCGCCCTGGTGAAGCGTGCGCGGGTCGCGATCGCCCAACGAGACTGGGAGCAAGCGGAACGCGACGCCCACGGCGCGCTTGCCGGAGCGGTCGACCACAAGGCGTACTTCGTCCTTCCTGACGTCATGGAATGCCTAGCCACCCTCGCGGCGGGCGCAGGCGCGAACCGAGAAGCCGCGCGGCTGTTGGGAGCGGCAACCTCAGAACGAGAACGAACCGGGCATGTGCGATTCAAGATTCACGACGCCGCACATGACGCCGCCGTCGCGGCCCTGCGCGACGCGTTGGGAAACGACGAATTCCACCGGGCTCGGGCCGAAGGAGAGGCCCTGTCCACGGAGGAAGCGATCGCCTATGCGCGGCGCGGCCGCGGTGAACGCAAGCGACCCGCAACGGGCTGGGCGTCACTGACCCCCGCGGAGATCAACGTGGTCAGGCTGGTCAGCGAGGGACTGCAGAACAAGGACATCGCCGCACGGCTTTTCGTCTCGGCGCGCACCGTGCAGGCACATCTCAGCCATGTCTATTCCAAGCTCGGCATCAGCTCGAGAGTCCAGCTGGCACAGGAGGCTTCGCGGCACGCCTAGTCAGTCCTTGTCGCCGGAGTGCATCTTCAACGCGGCGTCCACGTTGGCCTTCTTGTCCTCCCCCGCCCCTTTGGCCGCGGCCTTCCTGCGCTTGGCGACGACGGCGTCGACGGCGCCGTTCAGCGCGGAACCCAGCGGGAACCCGAGATAGTGGGTGAGGAAGACGGCCATCTCCTTCAACTCGGTTTCGGTGAGCTCCCCGTTGAGCAGCGCGGCGTTGATCTGAATCTCGGCCAGGTCGCGGTTTCCGACAGCGGTCACGGCGGTCAATGTCATGATGCGCTTGTCGCGCATCGACAATCCGGGTCGCGTCCAGATGCTGCCGAACAGGTGGTCGACGGTCAGGTCAAAATACGCGTCGCCCTCGATGTTGGGCATTTCCCAGCCGTAAACCTCGTTCATCTTCTCGAGGCCCTTGCGGCGAAGTTCGTCCATCACGCCTCTTTCTCTGTTTGTGGCAGCCCGAGGCCAGCCGCCAGCCCCTCGTACGCCAGCCTGGCCAGGGGCAGGTCGACCGACAGCGCCTCGCCCAACGCCAATGCCAGGCTCAGGTCCTTTTCCCCCAGACCACGGGTGTGCATGAACGGCTGATACAGAAAGTGTTCCGGCCGAAGGTCATTCATGTCGTCGCGGACCATGATCGCGCCCGGCCCGCCGGTGAGGGCATCGGTGTGCCGCACCACTCGGCCCAGCGCCTGCAGATCCAGGCCCGCGGCCTCGGCCAGGTTCATGGCCTCACACGCCGCGACGTACGACGTGAACGTCAACATGTTGCGGGCCAGCTTCATTCGCGTCCCCGCGCCCGGCTCGCCGGCGTGGATGACGACCGTCGCCCAGTGCTTGAACGCCGGCTTGATCCGCTCGTACACCTCGCGATCGGCCCCGACCATCGTGGCCAGCTCGCCTTTCGCGGCGGCGGCCGTACCGCCGCTGACGGGTGCGTCCACGACGTGAATGCCCTGCGGTCTGAGTTCGGCCGCCAGTTCCGCGGCCGTGGTGTCGCTGATGGTCGAGTGGATCGCGATTACCGTGCCAGGCTTGGCGTGGGCGGCCAGCTCGGCGACGACCTCACGTACCTGGTCGTCGTTGAGCACGGTGACGTGGACGATGTCGGCGGACGCGACGTCGGCGACACTGTCGGCCAGGCCGGCGCCCTTCTCCGCCAGCGGTGTCATCGCATCCGTCCGGATGTCGTAAACCGTCACCCCGCCCGGCCACTCGGTCATCTTTGTGGCCATCGGGGCGCCCATGTTGCCCAGACCGATGTAACCCAGCTTGTAGTGATCACTCATGACCGGATGATCTGCCCGCCGTCGACGTTGAAGATCTGCCCCGTGATCCACGATGCCTCGTCGGACAGCAGGAAGAGGCACATCCCGACCAGATCCTCGGGAGTTCCCATGCGTGACAGGGGAAGACCCTTGACGATGTCGGCGACCATCTCCTGCGGGGTGGTCGTCCGATTCGCCTCGGTGTCGATGGGGCCGGGCGCAATCGCGTTGATCCGGATGTTCTGGCCGCCCAGCTCGCGGGAGAGCTGTTGCGTCAGACCGTTCACCCCGGCCTTGGCCAGGCCGTAGTAGTTCGAGTACAACCACGCCGCCGTGGACGACTGGTTCACGATCGCCCCACCGCCGCGCTTGGCCATCTTCTTGTAGACGGCGCGCGTGCACCACAACGCGCCGTCGAGGTTGACGCTCATGAACTTCTTGTAGTACTCGGGGTCGATGGTGAGCAGGAAGTCCAGCTTCATGCCGCCGAAGATCGCCGCGTTGTTGACCAGGTAGTCGATGCCCCCGAATTCCGCCAGCGTGCGATCCGCCATCGCCTTGGCCGACGCCGGGTCGGACACGTCGACCGGGATGCTGATCGCCGTGCCGCCGTCGGCGGAGATCTGCTTGGCCACCCCCTCGGCCGCCTCCGCATTGATGTCGGCGACTACCACCGCCGCGCCCTCGCGCGCGAGCGCCTCGGCGTAGGCCTGGCCGATGCCGCCGCCGGACCCGGTGACGATGCCGACCTTGTTCTCAAACCGCATGCTGTCTAGCTCCTCTGGTCAGATCGCCGTCGCGATGGTCTTCAGTTCCAGGTATTCCTCGAAACCGGCCAGACCCATCTCGCGACCGTTTCCGGACTGCTTGTAGCCGCCGAAGGGCGCGTCGGCCGAGTACCACACCCCGCCATTGACATTGATGGTGCCCGCGCGGACCCGCGCGGCGACCCGCGCCGCCCTATCCGGGTCGGCGCCGAATACGGTGCCCGACAACCCATATGGCGAATCGTTGGCAATGCGGACGGCGTCGTCGTCGCCGTCGTGTGGAATCACCGTCAGGACGGGCCCGAAGATCTCCTCGCGTGCGCAGCGCGCGTCGTTGCCCAGTCCCGCGATCACCGTGGGCTCGATGAAGAAGCCGACTTCGCGGTCGGCCGGCCGGCCGCCACCGCAGGCGAACGTCCCGCCCTCGGCGATGGCCGAGTCGAGGTAGCCCTGGATCCGGTCCCGCTGGCGCGCCGAAATCACTGGACCGCAGATGGTTCCGGGATCGGTGGGGTCACCCGCCTTGATGCCACCCATTGTGGCGGCCGCGATGGCGACGGCCTCGTCATACTTCGCGCGCGGCACCACCAGCCGGGTGGTGATCGCGCATCCCTGCCCGGCGTGCATGCACACCGAGAAGCCGGCCACGCCCACCGCGCCGCCCAGGTCCGCGTCGTCGAGGACGATGAACGCCGACTTGCCGCCCAGCTCGAGAAAGACCTTCTTGATGGTCGCGGCGCCATCGGCCATCACGCTGCGACCTGTGGCTGTCGACCCGGTGAACGAAATCATGTCCACCCGAGGATCTTTCGCCAGCAGCGCACCCACCCTGTGGTCGCTGGACGTGACGATGTTGATCACCCCGGGCGGAAAGTCGGTGTGCTCGGCGATGAGTTCCCCCAGCACGGCCGCACACCACGGGGTATCGGGGGCCGGCTTGAGGACGACGGTGTTCCCGGCGGCCAGCGCGGGCCCGATCTTGGCGAGGTTGATCTGGTGGGGGAAGTTCCACGGGGTGATGGCGCCAACGACGCCGACGGCCTCGCGGGCGATGGTGCGCCGGGTGGGGATGCCCATCGGTGACGCGTCGCCGAGATCCCGGCTGTATTCATATGATTCGGCGGTATCCGCCGCGAATGCCAGGTCGTTGACCGGGACTTCGAGCTGCGCGATCCCGGTAAGCATCCGCGGCGCACCGACTTCGGCGATGGTCAGGTCGCGC
>NZ_LZIX01000313.1:0-1020 GCF_001666955.1 Mycobacterium sp. E735
CGACACCAGCTGGTGGCCGCCCGCCTCCGCACCTTCGCGGGTGCCGCCGATCGCCGCAATGACCTCATCGCCCGCGCAGCCCCCGGTGACGATGTACCTGCACTTCCCGTTCGTCACGGTGCCCATTCCCATCACCCCGCCGCCCCCGCCCGGGCGATGAGGACGTGGCGCGTGAGGGCGACTGCGCGCACACTGGGCGGTAACGGCATGAGCGGCGAGGAGGTCGCGTGGGCGAATACGGTGCGTTCGGGTTCGATCCCGACGAGTTCGATCGAATGATCCGCGAAGGCAGCGAGGGCCTGCGCGACGTGTTCGAGCGGGTCAGCAGGTTTGTCGCGGCGCCAGGAGCCCGGTCCGGGTGGTCGTCCATCTTCGAGGACCTGTCGCGGCGCCCCCGCCCGGAGCCGGAAACCGCCGGCGAGGCGGGCGACGGCGTCTGGGCGATCTACACGGTGGACGCCGACGGTGGCGCGCACGTCGAACAGGTCTACGCGACCGAGCTCGACGCGCTGCGGGCCAACAAGAACAACGTCGACCCCGCGCGCAAGGTGCGGTTCCTGCCGTATGGCATCGCGGTCAGCGTCCTCGACGGCGATTCGCACGACGACGACGAATCCACCGAGGCGCCGTAACGGCCTCAGCCCTGCTGGACGACGTTCGCACTACCCGAGTTGCTGACCTTCGGCGTGCCCGAGTGGTACGTCACCTTGTTGCTCAAGCCGGAGGCTTGGATGCTGTCGACGGCGTCGACGGTGATGTCGTTCTGCACGCCCGACACGCTGAGGCTTGCGCAGTGACCGCTGATCACCACCGTGTTGGACACGCCGCTGACGTTGACGACGTTGTCGTCGCAGGCGATCGTCCGGTTCTCGCCGATCCCGGAGATCGTCACCTCGCTGCCCGGCGGCGGCGTGGGTGAGGTGGACGTGGTGGTCGACCTCGGCGGCTTGGTCCGTGTAGTCGTCGAGGTGCCGCCCGGGGTGGTGGCCGGGGGACTGAGGGTGTTGGTGAAGGTCGGCG
>NZ_LZIX01000314.1:0-17203 GCF_001666955.1 Mycobacterium sp. E735
TCCGCGACCCCGCGGCAAGTTTTCCCCTCGACACCGTCACCGATGATGCGGCCGAGCGTCGGCAGGCCAACCGGGCCGTCGCCGTCAGCGCGATCGGACTGGCGCTGACCGGGCTCGTCGAATTGGCGATCGCGCTGCTGTCCGGCTCGGTGGCGTTGCTCGGGGACGCGTTGCACAATCTGTCGGACGTCTCCACCAGCGCGCTGGTGTTCGTCGGGTTCCGGGCGTCACGCAAAGTTCCCACCGAGCGCTATCCCTACGGCTACGAGCGGGCCGAAGATCTCGCCGGAATCGGTGTCGCACTGGTGATCTGGGGCAGCGCCGCCGTGGCCGCCTTCGAAAGCGTCAACAAGCTGCTCCGGCACGGCGGCACCGGATACGTGGGCTGGGGCATCGCGGCGGCGCTGGTCGGAATCGTCGGCAACCAGCTGGTGGCCCGCTATAAGTTGGTGGTGGGCAAGCGGATTCGTTCGGCAACCATGGTGGCCGACGCCAAACACTCCTGGCTGGACGCGTTGTCGTCCGCGGGGGCGATGCTCGGGCTGATCGGCGTGGCGCTCGGCTGGGGATGGGCCGACGCGGTGGCCGGGATCGTCGTCACGGGGTTCATCTGCCACGTCGGCTGGGAGGTGACCTCGGAGATCGCTCACCGCCTGCTCGACGGCGTCGACCCCGAAATCATCACCACCGCCGAGGCCGTCGCCGCCACGGTGCCGGGCGTCACGCACGCCCACGCCCGGGCCCGATGGACCGGGCGGACGTTGCGGGTGGAAGTGGAAGGCTTTCTCGACCCGGACACCCCGTTGGCGGCCGCCGATCGAATCGGGCGCCTCGTCGCCGCCGCGCTCGCGCCGCGGATCCCCGAGATGCACAACTTCACATGGACGGCGCGAGCCGCGTAGCGCGCACCCACGCGCTCCAGGCGGTCAGTTGCCGGGGACACCGTCCGGCTTCGGGCCGCGGTCCTCGCCGGTGACGTACTTCGGGCAGTAGTGGGCCGCCGCGAGGTACGTGAACTTGGCCGCGCTGGCCCCCTGGAATGCCGGGTTCTGGTTGCGCAGCTGGGTCACGATCTCCGCGGTGGACTGGCCGTCGTCGAGCAGGTCGCACACCGACTTGCCGATCGTGACGGCGTTGCCGCCGTCCTGGTAGGTGAGGCCGGCGTCGCGCAGGTCGGTCAGAAAGTCCTGATCGTTGTTCACATCGGCGTACGTGGGCGCCGCCAGGCCGATCGCGGCGGCCACGCCGGCCAGAACCAGTAGAAATCGCATAACGCAGCGATTCTCGCAGACCTGCCGGCGAATGGCACCTCGCCGGGGAAACGGCGGGTGAACTCTGGCGGCCGGTTAGGCCGCCGGCGCGCGAGAGGGTCGCAGCGCCGGGCGGTGCAGCGTCAACGACTCGGGCAGCGCGCCGACCTGCCGGCGCTCCGCGCGCTCCCAGATGTCGCCGTCCAGGACGCCGGGCAGGCCGGCCTCGCTGGCGATGAACACCGGCGCCTCGCCTTGCGCGAACTGCCGGTGGTAATCCTTGAGGGCCGCGAACGCCCACTTGCCCAGCAGGCAGATGGTGAGCAGGTTCGCGATGGCCATCACCGCCATGGTCAAGTCGGCGAGCGCCCACACCAGGGTCAGCTTGGCCAGCGCCCCGAAGATGATGGACGCCAGGGTGACCGCCTTCAGAACGTTGGCCGCCAACCGCCGTCCGCCCAGGTAGAACAGATTGGCCTCGGCGACCACGTAGTTGCTCAGCACCGATGCGAACGCGAATACGAACACCACCGAGGTCATCAAGACCGTGGTCCACGACCCGAGATCCGCGGCGATCGCGGATTCGGTCAGGCTGGCCCCGGCGAGCGAGCCCAGGCGAGAGGGATTGTAGGTTTCCGGACCGGACAGCAGCACGATGAACGCCGTCGCCGTGCAGATCACCATCGTGTCGACGAACACCGCGAGCGACTGAATCAGGCCCTGCTCCACCGGATGTGCCACGGTCGCGGCGCCGGCGATGTTGGGCGAACTGCCCATCCCCGCCTCGCAGGCGAACAGGCCCCGCTTGACGCCGGTGAACATCGCGGCGAGCGCTCCGCCCGCGAAACCGCCTGCCATTTGGCGGATTCCGAACGCACCGCCGATGATCTCCCTGATCACCGTCGGCAGCTCGGTGATGTTGACGGCCACGATCCCCAGCGCGAGCAACGTGTACACCAGCGCCACCACCGGAAGGACCGATCCGGCGAATTGGGCGACGCGCCGCACGCCACCGAAAAGCACGGGCGCCGCCAGCACCGCCAAAACGACTGTGGTCCAACCGACCCCGATGCCGTGCGACGACTGCAACACCCCGCTGATCGCGTTCGTCTCCACCATGTTGAACGCTGTGGAGAACGTGACCACCAGCAGCATGGCGAAGATGACGCCGCCCGCGCGTGACCGCAGGCCCCGTTGTATGTAGAACGCGGGACCGCCGCGGAAGGCTCCGTCGTCCGAGCGGACCTTGAAGATCTGGGCCAGGGTGGCCTCGATCACCGCGGTGGCCATGCCGACCGCGGCCACCACCCACATCCAGAAGACGGCGCCGGGCCCCCCGACCGTCAGGGCGATTGCGACGCCGGCGATGTTCCCGGTACCCACGCGCGACGCGAGGCCCACGCAGAACGCCTGGAACGACGAGATCCCACCGTCCTGGCGATGGGCCCTACGAAGCTGGCGAAGCATGCGCCCGAAGTAGCGGACCTGAATGAATCGGGTGCGCACGGTGAAATAGATGCCGCCGCCGATCAGCAAATAAATCAGGACATGCGTATTGAGGATGTTGCTAAGGGGCTCGACCAACTGCTGCTGAAGGAAGTCCAAGCCCATGCTTCCTTTCGGCTACGACCACTGTCCGTCGCCGAAATGGTATGGGCGAATTGTTGATTACAGGTTTCGTTAACCTGCCGTCAATGGTCGGCCGTGTAACAACCGCATCACATTCGTCGTAACGGCCCACCGCCGCTACCGCTAGGAGGCGGCGTCGGGCTTCGAGAGCGCTTGGGGGCAATACGAGTTGGCGGCGATTGCCGCAAACCGGGTGGCGTCGTCCCCCTGCAGCCCACGATTGAGCATTTGGAGCATCCGGACGACGTCGGTCAGGTTCGAGCCCTCGCTGACCAGCTTGCACACCGACTTGCCGGAGGTGATCGCCTGCTCGGGGTCCGAATAGGTCAGGCCGGCCGCGTGAACGGTCGCCAGGAAGGTGTCGTCACTGCCGTCGGCGTGCGCCGGGCCGGCCAGACCGATCGCGGCCGCAAGGCCGAGCGACATCAGAAATAGCCTCACGGCTCACTGATCGTTCCAGAGCTGCGGCCGCCCCGCATCTCGTGGCGCGAATCGGCCGGTTACGAGCTGGCGGTCGTGGTCGTCGGGCTGGACGACGAGAGCGCGTCCGGGCAGTAGGCGTTGGCCGCTATCGCGGTGAACTTTGCGGCCTTGTCGGCGCTCAATGCGCTGTCGCCCTTTTGCACCGCCGTCGCGATGTCAGCGATCGCGGTGCCGCCACTGGCCGCCGAGCACACGTAGTGGGCCGCCTGTATGGCCTGTCCCGGGTCCGTATAGGTGAATCCGGCCGCATCCAGCGATGCGAGAAACGCACCGTCGGTGTCGTCGGCGTATGCCGGCGCGGCCAGGCCGATCATGACAGCAACGCTGGAAATTGTCAGAACAAGCTTCATAAATTTGAAATCGTTCCAGACCTGCGCGGAGTACGCGGATGACGAAACAATAATTAACAATCGTCAACCCCGGGTTGACATCTCCAAGCGCGTCAACCTATCGTTGACGGCATGGCCGACCCGACCCGCATCGCCTACCCCGTCCGGCTCGACGAGCTGATCAATGCCATCAAATCGGTGCACACCGACGCGCTCGATCAGCTGGCCGACGCGGTGCTGGCGGCCGAGCACCTGGGCGAGGTCGCCGACCACCTGATCGGGCACTTCGTGGATCAAGCCCGGCGGTCCGGGGCGTCGTGGACCGACATCGGCAAGAGCATGGGCGTCACCAAACAAGCGGCCCAGAAGCGGTTCGTGCCGCGCGCCGAGGCCGCCACCCTGGATCCCGAACAGGGCTTCGGCCGCTTTACGCCGCGGGCGCGCGGCGCGGTGGTGGCGGCCCAGAACGCCGCGCACGAGGCCGCCAACGACGAGATCACGCCCGGCCACCTGTTGCTCGGCGTGCTCAGCGATCCGGCCGCGCTGGCCACGGTGTTGCTGCGCCTGCAGCAGGTCGACACCGAGTCGCTGCGCGCGGCCGTCGAGCTGCCCCCGGCCGGGGGCGCAACCCCCGACCTCATCCCGTTCAGCGGCCCCGCGCGCAAAGCCCTGGAGCTGACCTTCCGGGAGGCACTTCGGCTGGGGCACAACTACATTGGGACCGAGCATCTGCTGTTGGCGCTGCTCGAGCTGGAGGACGCCTCCTCCGACGAAGGACCGCTGCGCCGGTGCGGCGTCGACAAGGGCCGTGTCGAGGCGGATCTGATCAAGGCTCTGGAGTCGCTCGGCGGCGGCACGGGCGCCCGCGCCGAGGGCTGATCCGGGGTGGTCGACCCCTCCCCGACGCATCACCGCATGTGCGATCATTCGAAGGTTCCCTTCCCGGGTTGCCTAGGAGGCGAAGACATGGCGAAGACGCACCGCTGGCTGGTCGTCCTGTCCGCGTTCGTCGTCGCCGCGGCGAGCGTCACCGCGATCGCCGCGCTCCCCGCCCCCCGCGCCTGGGCCGGTGACGCCCCCATCGGCCACATCGGCGACACGCTGCGGGTGGACACCGGCACCTACGTCGCGGACGTGACCGTCACCGGCGTGGCGCCCTGCGACCCGCCGCCGGGCTTCGGCTACACGCGCGAGGGCACCTTCCGGGGTTTCCCGGGCAGCTCGGTCGAGCGGGCCGACGTCGTCGTTCGCGCGGTCCGGGTGCCCAACCCGTTCGTCATGGCGACCACCTTCAGCTTCGACGGCGTGACCCAGTTCGCCGACGCCTACAAGCCGCGCGCCTCCGACGCCCCCGATGCGCTGGACAACGTGCTCACCAACGCGCCGAACGGGGCGATCGTGCGGGGCGAAGTGTATTGGGACGCCTACCGTGATCCCGTCTCCACCGTGGTCCTGCTGGACAAGAAGACGGGCTACCACCTCGCGCAGTGGAATCTCTGACCCGCGCCGTACGCGTCGTCACGACGGATTCCGTTGACGTTCAACAGCTTGCCGACGTCGCCGCGCGTACCTTCCCGCTGGCGTGTCCGGCCTCGATGGCAGCCGAGAACGTCGCCGCGTTCGTCGACGCCAACCTGACGGCCGCCCGCTTCGCCGAATACCTGGCCGATCCGCAGCGCGCGATCCTGACCGCCACACAGCACGACCGAATCGTCGGTTACGCCATGCTGATTCGCGACGGCGACACCGCCGAGCTGTCCAAGATGTATGTCACGCCGGAGCACCACGGCACCGGGGTCGCGACCGCACTGATGGACCTGGCGCTGACCACCGCCGGCGAGTGGAAAGTGGGGCGCGTGTGGCTCGGCGTCAACCAGGCCAACGAACGCGCGCAACGCTTCTACGCCAAGAGCGGCTTCCAGGTCAGCGGCACCCGGACCTTCCAGGTCGGCGCCGGACGCGAGGACGACTTCGTCATGACCCGCCCGCTTCGTTGACCGTCAGCGCCAGGAGCCGAGACATGGCCCGCAGGTACTTCTTTCGGTAGCCGCCCGCCAGCATCTCGGCGCTGAAGATGGTGTCCAGCTTCTCGCCCGAGGCGACCACCGGAATGCCGGCGTCATACAGCCGGTCGGTCAACGCCACCAGTCGCAGGGCGACGTTCTGGTCGTCGATGCCATGCACACCGGTCAGGCACACGGTGGTCACCCCCTCGATGAGGGTCAGATATCGCGACGGGTGCATGGTGGCCAGGTGCGCGCACAACGCGTCGAAATCGTCGAGCGTCGCCCCGTCGACCCGCGCGGCGCGCGCGGCCACCTCTTCGTCCGAGAGGGGTTGCGGCGCCGGCGGCAGGCCGCGGTGCCGGTAGTCGGGCCCCTCGATCCGCACGGTGGTGAAAATGCTTGCCAGCGTGTTGATTTCGCGGAGGAAGTCCTGGGCGGCGAACCGGCCCTCGCCCAGTTGCTCGGGCAGGGTGTTGGAGGTCGCGGCCACCGACACCCCCCGCTCCACGAGCGACGAGAGCAGCCTGGATATCAGCGTGGTGTTGCCCGGGTCGTCGAGCTCGAACTCGTCGATGCACACCGCCGTGTAGCCGGCCAGCAGGTCGACGCATTCGCGGAATCCGAACACGCCGGCCAGCTGGGTCAACTCCCCAAACGTCGCGAACGCCTTGGGAGTTGACGATTCCGGGCCGTCACCGGGCAACGCGTAGTACGCCGACGCCAGCAGGTGGGTCTTGCCCACGCCGAACCCGCCGTCCAGATACAGGCCCACCCCGGGCAGCACCGCTCGCCGGCCCAACAACTTTCGCCGGCCCGCTCGTCGCTCCACCGCCTGACGACAGAACTGCCGGCACGCCACGACGGCGGCGGCCTGCGTCGGCTCGGCCGCGTCGGGCTGATACGTCGCGAAGCTCACGTCGGCGAACGTTGGGGGCGGCCGCAATTGAGCGATCAGTCGCTCCGGCGACACACTCGGATGCCGATCCACCAGGTGCGCCACTCCCCCGGAAGTGGACCCGTGCATCCCAGAACTCTAGCGGCGTGCTGCAATCAACCCCATGGCCCTGCCCGAGACGCCGCTGTCGCTGCTCGGATCGGTGCGCGAACTCGGCGACGCCGAACTCCCCCGCCTCTACGGCTACCCGGAACGCGACGGGACGTGGGTGCGGGCCAACTTCATCGCGAGTGTGGACGGCGGCGCCACCTCCGGCGGCAGCAGCGGGACGATGGGGGGTCCCGGCGACCGATTCGTGTTCAACCTGCTGCGGGAGCTCGCCGACGTCATCGTCGTCGGCGCGGGCACCGTCCGGGTCGAGGGCTATTCGGGGGCGCAGCTGAGCGTCGCCCAGCGCCAGCAGCGCCAGGCCCGCGGGCAGAGCGAGATCCCGCAACTGGCGATCGTCACCAAGTCGGGCCGGCTGGACCGCGACATGGGGGTGTTCACCCGGACCGAGGTGCCGCCACTGGTGCTCACCTGCGCGGCGGCGGCGGCCCCGGCGCGCCGGATGCTCACCGACCTGTGCGAGGTGATCGACTGCTCCGGCGACGACCCCGGCGAGGTCGACGAGGCCGTGATGCTGGGGGCCCTCGCCGCCCGCGGGATGCGCCGCATCCTGACGGAGGGCGGGCCGATGCTGCTCGATTCGCTGATCCAGCGCGACATGCTCGACGAGCTCTGCCTGACCATCGCGCCCTACCTCGTCGGCGGGCTGGCCCGCCGCATCGCGACGGGGCCCAGCCAGCTGCTCACGCGGATGCGCTGCGCCCACGTTCTGACCGACGACGCCGGTTACCTGTACACCCGCTACGTCAAGGCCTAGCTTTGCGGCGACCCGTCCCCCAGCTTCGCGGGGGTTCCCCCAGCGCCCGGCTTCGCCGCGCTTGCGATCGCCGCTAGCTACTGTGGTCGACATGAGTCGGCAGATCACGCTCGCCACGGTCTTGCTTGCGGTGACCGCAGTGGTCGCCGGCTGCGTCCCGGGCCTGGCCGCCGACCCGCGATTCGCGACCAACTCCGGGGCCCGGCCCCAAGGCGCGACCACCGCCAAGCCACCGCGCAGCGGCCCGCCGCCCATCGCGGCGCCCAAGAACGACCTGCCCTGGCACGACTGCACGTCGCGGGTGTTCGGCGACGCCGCGGTCCCGCCCGCCGCCGGGGTCCAGCTGGACTGCGCGAACTACGACGCGGACCTGGACCCGAACGGCGGCGGGACCGGCACCGTGAGCGTCGGCGTGGTGCGCGCCCGCTCCAGCCAGACCCCCCGCGACGCGGGCCCGCTGGTCTTCACCACCGGCTCGGACCTGCCGTCGTCGGCGCAGCTGCCGGTCTGGCTGTCGCGGGGCGGCGCCGACGTGCTGCAGACGCACCCGATCGTGGCCGTCGACCGGCGCGGCATGGGCATGTCGAACCCGATCGACTGCCGCGACTCGTCCGACCGCCAGATCATGCGCGACCAGGCGCAGTTCCAGACCGGCGACGATCCCGTCGCCAACCTCTCGGACGTCGCGAACACCGCCACCACCAACTGCACCGACGCCATCGCGCCGGGCGCAGGCGCCTACGACAACGCCCACGCCGCCTCGGACATCGAGCGGCTGCGCACGCTGTGGGACGTGCCCGCGGTCGCGCTGGTCGGGATCGGCAACGGCGCCCAGGTGGCGCTGGCCTACGCCGCGACGCGCCCCGACAAGGTCGCCCGGCTGATCCTCGACTCGCCAGTCGCCTTGGGCGTCAACGCCGAAGCCGCCGCCGAGCAACAGGTCAAGGGCCAGCAGGCCGCGCTCGACGCGTTCGCCGCCCAGTGCATCGCGGTGAACTGCGCGCTGGGCGCCGACCCCAAGGGCGCCGTCGGCGCCTTGCTGGCCGACGCCCGCGCCGGCAAGGGCCCCGGCGGAGCGTCCGTCGCCGAGGTGGCCAACGCCATCACCGTCGCGCTGGGCTTTCCCGCCGGCGGCCGCGTCAACGCCACCACCAACCTGGCCAACGCCCTGGCGGCCGCCCGCTCCGGCGACACCAACCAGCTGACCAACCTGATCAACCACGCCAACGCCACCGAGGACTCCGACGGCCAGTTCGTCAACACCTGCAGCGACGCCGTCAACCGCCCCACCCCGGACCGGGTGCGCGAACTGGTGGTGGCGTGGGCCAAGCTGTACCCGCAATTCGGCACCGTCGCGGCGCTCAACTTGGTCAAATGCGTGCACTGGCCCACCGGTTCGCCCCCGGCGCCGCCGAAATCGTTGAAGGTCGACGTCCTGCTGCTCGGCGTGCAGAACGACCCGATCGTCGGGACCGAAGGCGTCGCGGCGACGGCGGCGACCGTCATCAACGCCAACGCGGCCAGCAAGCGGGTGATGTGGCAGGGCATCGGCCACGGCGCCAGCATCTACTCGCCGTGCGCGGTTTCCCCGCTGATCGGCTACGTCAACAGCGGCAAGCTGCCCGGGACCGACACGTACTGTCCCGCCTGATACTTTGCGCTTCGTGACGGCAGCTGACTCGACCCGAACCGGCCTGCGCGATCGGACCCTCGCCGCCTTTCGTCCAGGTAGCGGCGCGCCGAGCCCCGCGGCGATACTGCGGTCCGCGTTATGGCCGGTGGCCATCATGTCGGTGCTGCACCGAAGCATCATCCTGACGCTCAACGGCAACATCACCGACGACTTCAAGCCGGTGTACCGGGCGGTGCTGAACTTCCGGCGCGGCTGGGACATCTACAACGAGCACTTCGACTACGTCGACCCGCACTACCTGTATCCGCCCGGCGGCACCCTGCTGATGGCACCGTTCGGCTACCTGTCCTTCACGCCGTCGCGGTACCTGTTCATCCTGATCAACACCGTGGCCATCCTGATCGCCTGGTACCTGCTGCTGCGGTTGTTCAACTTCACGCTGTCCTCGGTGGCCGCGCCCGCCCTGCTGCTGGCCATGTTCTGCACGGAAAGCGTCACCAGCACGCTGGTGTTCACCAACATCAACGGCTGCGTGTTGCTGGCCGAGGTGCTGTTCTTGCGCTGGCTGCTGGACGGGAAGGTGCGGCACCAGTGGTGGGCCGGGCTCGTGATCGGGTTGACGCTCACGCTCAAACCGGTGCTGGGGCCGTTACTTCTGCTGCCGCTGCTGAACCGCCAGTGGCGGACGCTGGTGCCCGCGTTCCTGGTCCCGATCGCCATCAACGCGGCCGCCTGGCCGCTGGTCAGCGATCCGATGGACTTCGTCACGCGCACGCTGCCCTACATCGGCGGCGTCCGGGACTACTTCAACAGCTCGATCGAGGGCAACGGCGTGTACTTCGGCCTGCCCACCTGGCTGATCGTCGTCCTGCGGCTTCTGTTCACGGTGCTCGCGATCGGCGCGCTGTGGCTGCTCTATCGCTATTACCGCACCCGCGATCCGCTGTTCTGGTTCACCAACTCGTCGGGCGTGCTGCTGCTGTGGTCGTGGCTGGTGTTGCCGCTGGCCCAGGGTTACTACTCGATGATGCTGTTCCCGTTCCTGATGACGGTCGTGCTGCGGAATTCCCTGATCCGCAACTGGCCGGCGTGGCTGGGGATCTATGGATTTCTCACGCTCGACGACTGGTTGATCTACCGGTACATGAGGTACGGCCGCGCGCTGCACTACCTCAAGATCACCTACGGCTGGTCGCTGCTGCTGATCGTGGTGTTCACGGTGCTCCTGTTCCGTTACCTCGATGCGAAGGCCGAGGACCGGCTGGACGACGGCATCGATCCGGCGTGGGTGCCGGTTGGGCGTGATGGCGCTCGGTGATCGCCGGGCGCGGCTCGACGCCGGGCGCGGCGGGTCACCGCAAATGGCGCTAGCGTGGAGGCATGAGTAGCCCGAAGCTCCAACTCTCCGACGACGAGTGGCGCCAGAAGCTGACGCCCGAAGAGTTCCACGTGCTGCGTCGCGCCGGCACCGAGCGGCCGTTCACCGGTGAGTACACCGACACCAAAACCGAAGGCATTTACCAGTGCCGGGCGTGCGGCGCCGAATTGTTCCGCAGCACAGAGAAATTCGAGTCGCACTGCGGCTGGCCGTCGTTCTTCGACCCGGCCGACTCCGACGCGGTGATCCTGCGGCCCGACCACTCGATGGGGACCACGCGCACCGAGGTGCTGTGCGCGAACTGCCACAGCCACCTGGGCCACGTGTTCACCGGCGAGGGCTACCCGACGCCGACCGATCAGCGCTACTGCATCAACTCCATCTCGCTGCGCCTGGTGCCCGCGGGGACGTAATCCCTTTCGGGCGCCGCCGCCGCGCGTCGGCTGCCGCGTCGCGTCGGCTGTCGGCTGCCTGGTGTCGGCTGCCGCGACACTTAAACCACGCAGACGACACGCCGCAAGGCTCCGCCATCGTTTAAGTCTCGCGGAGCCTGCGGGAGCGTCGTGACGTCTTTCCCGGTGTGGACGACGTGTTTGTCGGCAGCGAGGCATTGCGGCGGGGAGCCCTGAGCCGGCACCAGCTGCGAGCTCAGTTTCGCGCGATATATCCCGACGTCTATCTGCCGGCCCACGCCACGCCGTCGCTCCGGACGCGTTCCGTTGGGGCGTGGTTGTGGTCGGACCGCCGCGGCGTGCTCGCCGGACTTGCCGCGGCCGCCCTACATGGTTCGCGGTGGATCGACGACGACGAGCCGATCGAGCTGATTTGGCGAAATCCGCATCCACCGACGGGCGTGATCGCCCGCAACCAGCGAGTCGGACCCGACGAGGTCACCCGTGTCAACGGGCTGCGGGTGACCTCTCTCGCGAGGACGGCGTTCGATTTGGCCAGGCGGCCGCCCAGCGGCGAGGCGGTAGCGCGACTCGATGCGCTGATGCGCGCGACCCCGTTCTCGAGCGAGGAGGTCATGCTGCTCGCCAAGCGTCACGCAGGGGCCCGCGGACTGCGGACGCTGCGCACAGCGCTTCCGCTGGTCGACCCGGGCGCGGCATCCCCGAAGGAAACGTGGCTGCGGTTGCTGCTGATCGACGCCGGGCTTCCCGCTCCCATGACGCAGATACCGGTGCAGGTGAACTGGCGACTCGTTGCCGTCCTCGACATGGGTTGGGAGGAATACAAGGTGGCCGTCGAGTACGACGGCGACCACCATCGCACCAACCGCAGCCAGTATGTGCGGGACCAGGATCGGCTCCGCAAGCTTGCCGAGCTTGGCTGGGTTGTGATCCGGGTGATCGCCGAGGACAAGCCCGACGACGTGGTACACCGCGTGCGGGCCGCCCTCGCCCGTCGTGGATGCCGCGACACTTAAACCACGCACACGACACGCCGTAAAGTCCCGCCACGGTTTAAGTCTCGCGGAAGGAGCGAGCCTGGCGCGAACGCGGGCCGCCTCGCTCGAGGCAGGCCGCCAAGTGGGACGAACTCAGTCCACCCGGGTGGCGTGCACTTCCCAGAACGGGGCGTGCGCGCGTGCGCCCTCGAGCCAGGGCTCGACCACGCGGAAGCGCTCAAGCAACTCCCGGGCCTGATCGGCCATGTCGGGATTGCGCGCGGCCATCAGCTCGATGGACTCGACGCTGATGTTGACCTGATAGGTGGTGGTGCCGAGATACGTGATCTCCCAGCCGCCCGCGGGAAGCACGTCGCGAAAATCGTTCTCGGACAACGACCGCAGCATCTTGAAGCCGTTGATGTTGTGTTGGCCGAACTCGAACATGTACAGCCGCGCGCCCGGTTTGGTCGCGCGGTGCAGCGCACGCACGTAGGACTGCCGAAGCTCGGGCTCGGTGCTGAACGTGTGGTAGAAGGCGCAGTCGACGACCGTGTCGAACCGGCCGTCGAACCCGTCCAGCTTGGTGGCGTCGGCCAGCTCGAAATTGACCGACACCCCGGCCTTTTCGGCGTTCTGCCGCGCGCGCTCGATGGCTCCGGCCGCCCCGTCGATGCCGGTCGCCGCGTAGCCCTTCGAGGCGTAGTAGATCGCGTGATGGCCCGGCCCGGTGCCCGGGTCGAGCACCTCGCCCTTGATCGCACCGAGCGCGACCAGCTGCTGGACCACCGGCTGGGGTCCGCCGATGTCCCACGGCGTTGCGGTGGGCAGGCCGTGCGACGTCCGCTCATCGCGGTACATCTGCTCGAAGCGGGTGGGATCGTTGGGGTCGAAAGCGGTCGTCATGGCAGCGCGTTCACCAACTGCTCGACCGACACCCGCGGACCGGTGAAAAACGGTGTCTCCTCGCGGGTATGCCGACGGGCATCGGTGGCGCGCAGCTCGCGCATCAGGTCGACGATGCGGTGCAGTTCGGGCGCCTCGAACGCGAGAATCCATTCGTAGTCGCCGAGCGCGAACGCCGGCACCGTGTTGGCGCGCACGTCCTTGTACTCGCGGGCGGCCATGCCGTGTTCGGCGAGCATGCGGCGCCGTTCCTCGTCGGGCAGCAGATACCACTCGTAGGACCGGACGAACGGATACACGCAGATGTAGTTGCCGGGCTCCTCGCCCGCCAGGAACGCCGGGATGTGGCTCTTGTTGAACTCGGCGGGCCGGTGCAGCGCCACGCTGCTCCACACCGGTGTGCAGGCCCGTCCGAGGGTGGTGGTGCGCCGGAAGTCGGCGTAGGTGGCCTGCAGCGCTTCGATGTTTTCGGCGTGCGTCCAGATCATGAAGTCGGCGTCGGCCCGCAGGCCCGCCACGTCGTAGAGGCCGCGCACCACGACGCCGCGCTCCTCCTGCTGCTTGAAAAACCGCGACGCGTCGTCGATCACGGCGTCGCGCTGTTCCCCGAGCTCGCCCGGCCGCACCGAGAAGACGGAGAACATCAGGTACCGGATCGTGGCGTTGAGGGTGTCGTAGTCGAGCTTGGCCATGGAACCTATCGTGCCACTTTCAGATCGAGGGCCTCGACCGCGCGCCCGGCCGCCCCGACGCACGCCGGCACCCCGATGCCGTCGAGGTAGCTGCCGGCCACGGCGAGCGTCGGCGGCAGACCTGCCCGAATCTCGGCGACCAGCTCCGCGTGGCCCGGCCCATACTGGGGCATGGCGTCGATCCAGCGCTGCACGCGAGCGTCGAGGGGATCGACGGCCAGCCCGAAAACGTCGACCAGGTCGCTCACCGCCCAGCCCAGCAGCTCGTCGTCGGAAACGCTGGTGGCCACGTCGTCGCCGCAGCGGCCGAACGACAGCCGCAGCAGCTGGGCGTCCCCGCGGGCGCCCCATTTGCGCGACGAGAGCGTGATCGCCTTGCCCCGCAACCGCTCCCCCGTCGCGACCAGCACACCGGAGCAGTCCGGGAACGGCGTGCCGCCCGGCACGGCGAGCGCGACCACCACCGACGACGCGTTGGTGATCCGGCCTGCGGCGGCGGCGCTGCCCGGGGCGATCTCGGCGAGCAGGCGTGCCGCGCGGTGGGCCGGGACGGCCAGGATCACCGCGTCGGCGTACCAGCGCGCACCGGTGTCGTCCAGCAGCGACCAGCCGGCCTCGGCGCGGGCCAGCCGCTGCACCCCGGCCCGCACCCAGTGCGGCCGGGCGCGCGCGACGAGCGCGTCGAGCAGCACCTGGTAGCCGCCGTCGAGCGCCCCGAACACCGGAGCGCCGGTCGCCGGCGGCAGCGACTGCCGCACCGCGTCCGTCAGGCTGGAGGCGCCGCGGTCCAGGGCCGCCGCGACGCCGGGGGCCGCCGCGCGCAGACCGATGGTGGCCGCCGAGCCCGCGTACACCCCGCTCAGCAGCGGATCCACCGACCGGGTCACGACCTGCTCGCCGAACCGCTCCCCGACCAGTTCGGCCGTCGCGGGGTCGCTGCCGGGCCGCCAAGCGAGAGGCCGGCCGGGTTCGTCCTCGATGCGCGCGACGGTCGCCGCGTCGACCAATCCCGCCACCGAGGCGGCCGACGACGGAATCCCGATGACCGTGCCGGTGGGCAGCGGATGCAGGTTGCGCTGGCTGTAGATCAATGGGCGCGCGCCGGTGGACACCAGTTGGCGGTCCGACAGGCCGAGCTCGGCCAGCAGCGCCGGCATCTCGGGCCTGCGCAGGATGAACGCCTCGGCGCCCACGTCCATGGTCTGCCCGCCGACACGCTCGGTGCGCAAGATGCCACCCAGCCGGTCGGCGGGATCGAACAGGGTGATGTCAGCGTCGTCGCCCACCGCGGCGCGCAGCCGGTAGGCCGCCGTCAGCCCCGAAATCCCGCCCCCGACAACGCAATACGACGGAGAAGTCATAGGGAGTGGACCAGCGACACCAGGTCGGTCAGCACACCGGGGTCGGTGTCCGGCAGCACGCCGTGGCCAAGGTTGAAGACGTGACCGGTCGCGCCCGCGTCGACGGCTTGGCGGCCGTCCTCGACGACGGCGCGAGCGGCGCGTTCCACGGCCGGCCACCCGGCCATCAGCACCACCGGATCGAGGTTGCCCTGCAGCGCCGTGCCGGGCGCGACCCGGCCGGCCGCGTCGGTCAGCGAGGTGCGCCAGTCCACGCCCACGACCGTCGCGCCGACCGTCGACATGGCGCCCAGCAGTTCGGCGGTGCCGACCCCGAAGTGCGTCATCGGCACGCCGTATTCGGCGAGGGCGCCGAAAACCCGGGCGCTGTGCGGTTGCACGTAGGTGCGGTAGTCGGCGAGTGACAAGGCGCCCGCCCACGAGTCGAACACCTGAATGGCGTCCACCCCGGCCTCCAGCTGCACCCGCAGGAAACCGACGGTGATGTCGGTCAACTTCTCCATCAGGGCGTGCCAGCTGTCCGGTTCGGCCAGCATCATCGCCTTGGTGCGGGCGTGGTGGCGGCTCGGTCCGCCCTCGATCAGGTAGGACGCCAGGGTGAACGGCGCCCCCGCGAAGCCGATCAGCGGGACCGCGCCGAGCGCGGCCACCAGCAGCGTGACCGCATCGGAGACCGGCTGAATCCGTTGGCGGTCAAGGGGTTTCATCGCGTCGACGTCGGCGGCGGTGCGCACCGGCGACGCGATCACCGGCCCGACGCCCGCGACGATGTCCAGGTCGACGCCCGCGCCGAGCAGCGGCACCACGATGTCGGAGAACAGTATGGCCGCGTCGACGTCGTGGCGCCGCACCGGCTGCAGGGTGATCTCGCAGACCAGCTCGGCGTCGAAACAGGCCGACAGCATGTCGGTCTGGGCCCGCAGCGCCCGGTATTCGGGCAGCGAACGACCGGCCTGCCGCATGAACCACACCGGGGGCCGGCCGGGTTTGCCGCCGGTGACGGCGGCCAGATACGGCGACTCGGGGAGGTCGCGACGGGTACTCATCGTCCTCAATGCTGCCACGGCGGCGGCCCCGTCCCCGCGCTGCGTACTATCAACGTCCGTGCCAGTCAGCCAGCCTCCGGTGAATTACGGCGAGTTCCCCAGCCTGCGCTGCGAAGTGGGCGACAACGGCATCCTGACGCTGGTTCTCGACGCCCCCGGCCTCAACTCGGTCGGCCCGCAGATGCACCGCGACCTCGCCGACATCTGGCCGGCGATCGCCCGCGACCCCGACGTGCGCGTCGTGCTGGTCCGCGGCGAGGGCAAGGCCTTCTCGTCCGGCGGCAGCTTCGACCTGATCGCCGAAACCATCGGCGAGTACGAGGACCGGATCCGCATCATGCGGGAGGCCCGCGACCTCGTGCTCAATATGGTCAACTTCGACAAGCCGGTCGTCTCGGCGATCCGCGGACCGGCCGTCGGGGCGGGCCTGGTGGTGGCCCTGCTCGCCGACGTCTCGGTGGCCGGTCGCACGGCGAAGCTGATCGACGGGCACACCAAGCTGGGCGTGGCCGCCGGCGACCACGCCGCGATCTGCTGGCCGCTGCTGGTCGGCATGGCCAAGGCCAAGTACTACCTGCTGACCTGCGAAACCCTGCTCGGCGAAGAGGCCGAGCGGATCGGCCTGGTGTCCACCTGCGTCGACGACGACGACGTGCTCTCGACGGCGACGCGGATCGCCGAGGACCTGGCGCGGGGCGCGCAGAACGCCATCCGCTGGACCAAGCACAGCCTCAACTACTGGTACCGCATGTTCGCGCCCGCCTTCGAGACCTCGCTCGGCCTCGAGTTCCTCAGCTTCAGCGGCCCCGACGTGCAGGAGGGTCTGGCCGCGCATCGCGAGAAGCGGCCGGCCCGATTTACCGGCGGAAACGCCTCCTGAGCTGGCTCGATACGCCCGGATGAGGTCTGGTAACGGCTTGGTCGCGGTCGGCGCGCCTGGTTTCGCCTGTCGGCCGATGGGTCTACCGTCGGACCCTGTGACCCGTGCCGCGACGACGAAGAGCGACCGGGATGAACAGGAGCGGCGCCAAGTGACCTCAGCTGAACCGGAGCCATTCCGCGAGGCGGTAGCGGCGATGAACGGCGTCACCGTGCGGTCGGAAATCGAGCTGGGCCCGATCCGCCCACCCCAACGCCTGGCGCCCTACAGCTACGCGCTGGGGGCCGAGGTCAAACATCCCGACCGCGAGATCATCCCGGAGCGGTCCGACGGCGACGCCTTCGGCCGACTCATCCTGCTGTACGACCCGGAAGGCGCCGACGCGTGGGACGGCACCATC
>NZ_LZIX01000315.1:0-12412 GCF_001666955.1 Mycobacterium sp. E735
GGCCGCCGGGGCCGCCGCCCTGCTGGCGGGGGGTGTCCTTCGCCTCCGCCGCCGGGGTTTCCCCCGCCGCCACCGTCTTGGGGTGGTTATTACGGCCCCAGGCCATACATCTCGGCCAGCATTTGCGCGCCGATCCCGTTCGTCCACATCTGCGCGGGAATCTGACAGCTCCCGGTCTCACCCAGGCAGCTTCAGCGGCGGCGTAACCACACGATGACGCCGACGGCGGCAGCCAAGGCCACCACCACCGGCACAACGCCGCGGGATGGGGCTGGACCCGTCGCCCGAGCAACGAACTGGTTCGACCGGGTGGAGTTTTCGACATGAGGGGCCACGGACTTAGTCGTTGCTTGGCTCCCTGATTGCTGGGGCGGATCGCGACGTGTCACCGGAACGTCGGCCGGCGGGACGGTCGACGGTGGGCGGGTTGCTTCCGTCCGCGGCGACGAACGTTGGGACGCTCCTTGCCGGGCTCTTATCCTCGAAGCGTTCGCCCGCACCGAGGGCGATGCGGCCTCGGGCTTGCGATCCGCCTGGTCGGCGTGGCCCCCATCGCGGTCACGGCGCCGCCGCGGCGCCCATACCTCGTCTCCCAGCTCGTCGGGAATCAGCCACATCAGCAGGGCGAAGTTCACCGCCGCCAGGACACCGTGCAGGACAATGTCAGCGGCGTGGAACCCCAGGGGCGTCGGAATCGCGCGCGCGGTTGCGACGCTGCTGAAAAACAGCAATAGCGTGTAGGCCACCGCGCTCCCCGCGGTGACGGTTACCGCGGTGCGGCGACTGCCGACGGCCAGAATGCCCGCCACCCCGAGCGCCAGCAGTATGCCGCTTTGCGCGGGCGTCGATGCCAGGCCGAGAACCGGGGCACCGGTCGGGCCGGCGTGCGGATGCAGCGCAGCCGACACCAACCCGGCGATGCCGAACGCGGACACCAGCACGCCCTCGGCGAGCAGCATCCAGCGCCCGCTGTGGAAACGCCCCGGGTCCATCGGGACCCTGCGCAACCCCGACGTCGCCCCCGGGACTGGCCCCGCCGTAACCGGCATCGCGCGACCTCCAGCCTGAACAACAATCGCTACGACATCGGCTACCCATTGCGCCCGGTTCTACTCAAGGGGCCATTGGCCGCGAGGTGGCCAGATAACCGACGCGCGAGGCGGCGCGCGGAGCCCCCTGTCAGGATTGAACTGACGACCGCTCGCTTACAAGGCGAGTGCTCTACCACTGAGCTAAGGAGGCGGGATCAAACCGGTCCAAGCCTAAACGGTCACTCGCCGCTGTCGATCACACGCGTGGAGCGCACCGACCGGGACGCGGGACGCCGGCGGCCCGGCAGTGGAATGCGGTCCGCGATGTTGCTCAGCGGATTGACCACCATGGTCAGCGCGACGACGGCGTCCTGCAGCGTGGCGATCGCGGGCTCCAGCGCTTCCATCCCGGGCGTCAACCTCGCCAGGGTGTCGGCGACGTCCGTGAGCTGGTCCAGCGGTCCATTCTTCGCCGTCAGTTTGTCGACCAGGCCGCCCTCGCTGAGCAGCCGATCGGCCAGGCCATCCTCGGCCAGCAGCCGCTCGATCAACCCGCCCTCGGCGACGAGCTGGTCGGCCAGCCCGCCGGGCTGCAGCGTGCGGTGCAACCCGCCGCCCTCCGCGGTCAGGCGGTCGAGCAGACCGCCCTCCGACGTCAGCATGTCGACCACCCCGCCAGGGCGCAGCAACCGGTCGATCGGCCCGTCCGGCGCCACCGCCCGCCCAAGGGGCGCGTCGTCGTCCAGCAGCCGGGCGAGCCGGTTGGCGCGGACGATCGCGTCGTCGAGCCCCCACATCGATGTCATGGCGGCCGATCCGGCGGTGCCGCCGTCGCCCAACGCCCGCTTCGCCACACCCACCGCCGCGCTCGCGACGGTCAGGCTGGCGTCGGCGGCGGCGAGTCCGACGCGTGCCGGGGCGGTCGCGGTCGCGACGATCCGTGCGGCGAAGTTCATTCCACGAGTCTATTCGCGACGCGGCGGCGTCATCCGGCGCAGGTCCAAGCCGATGCGCCGATTCCTGGCAGACTATTATCAGAGTGTTGGCACTGAGCTCCCAGCAATCACACAACATTTACGTAGGAAACGTTCAACTAAGGGGCGAAGAACCTGATGACCGCGGCATCCCCAAACGAAACGAAACCGGAGGCTCGCGTCCTCGTGGTCGACGACGAGGCCAACATCGTCGAGTTGCTCTCGGTCAGCCTCAAGTTCCAGGGTTTCGAGGTCCACACCGCGACCAACGGAGCCCAGGCGCTGGATCGGGCGCGCGAAGCCCGTCCCGACGCGGTGATCCTCGACGTGATGATGCCCGGCATGGACGGGTTCGGGGTCCTGCGGCGTCTGCGCGCCGACGGGATCGACGCCCCGGCATTGTTCCTCACGGCCCGGGATTCGTTGCAGGACAAGATCGCCGGCCTCACCCTCGGCGGCGACGACTACGTGACCAAGCCGTTCAGCCTGGAAGAGGTGGTCGCCCGGCTGCGGGTCATCCTCCGGCGGGCCGGCAAGGGCGGCGCAGAGCCCCGCAGCGCCCGCCTGACGTTCGCCGACATCGAACTCGACGAAGAAACCCACGAAGTGTGGAAGGCCGGCGAACCGGTCTCGCTCTCGCCGACCGAATTCACGCTGCTGCGTTACTTTGTCATCAACGCGGGCACCGTCCTGAGCAAGCCCAAGATCCTCGATCACGTCTGGCGATACGACTTCGGAGGTGACGTCAATGTCGTCGAGTCCTACGTGTCTTACCTGCGGCGCAAGATCGACACCGGCGAGAAGCGGCTCCTGCACACGTTGCGCGGAGTCGGTTATGTGCTGCGGGAACCGCGCTGAGCCCGGGCTCGGTCCCCGGCGCTAGCGAGGAATCACGCACATGGCCACACAGCATCGACGTGAGTTGCCGCTCCGGGTAGGGCTGGTCGCCGCCACCCTGGTCCTGGTGGCCTGCGGCCTGGCGGTCTCGGGCATCGCGGTCACGTCGATCCTGCGGCACAGCCTGGTCAGCCGGATCGATCAGACCCTGCTCGACGCGTCCCGGGGCTGGGCGCAGGCCCCGCGGCGGCAATCGCCGCCGCCCTACGAGGGCCCGGACCCCGCCCGGCCGCCGTCGAAGTTCTATGTGCGCGGCATCGGCACCGACGGCACGCCGTACACCGCCATCAACGACCGCAACGCCGAACCGGCGCTGCCGGCCAACAACGACGTGGGCCCCAACCCGACGACGCTGCCGTCGGTCAATGGGTCCGACATCCAGTGGCGCGCGGTCTCGGTGCGCGGCCCGCACGGCCTGACGACCGTCGCGATCGACCTGTCCGACGTCCAAAACACGGTCAGCTCCCTCGTCTGGCTGCAGATCGGAATCGGGGTCGCGGTGCTGGTCGTGGTCGGCATCGCCGGCTTCGCGGTGGTGCAGCGCAGCCTGCGGCCGCTGTCCGAAGTCGAGCGGACGGCCGCGGCGATCGCCGCCGGCCAGCTGGATCGCCGTGTGCCCGAACGTGATCCGCGCACCGAGGTGGGCCGGCTGTCGCTCGCCCTGAACGGGATGCTCGCGCAGATCCAGCAGGCGCTCGCGTCGTCGGAGTCGTCGGCCGAAAAGGCCCGCGGATCCGAGGAGCGGATGCGACGGTTCATCACCGACGCCAGTCACGAGCTGCGGACCCCGCTGACGACCATCCGGGGCTTCGCCGAGCTGTATCGCCAGGGCGCCGCACGCGATGTCGCCATGTTGCTGTCCCGGATCGAAAGTGAAGCCAGCCGAATGGGTCTGCTGGTCGACGACCTGCTGCTGCTGGCCCGCCTCGATGTGCAGCGGCCGCTCGAGCACAACCGGGTCGACTTGCTCGCGCTGGCCAGCGACGCGGTCCACGACGCGCAGGCGATGGACCCGAAACGCGCCATCACCATGGAGGTGCTCGACGGCCCCGGCACCCCGGAGGTGCTCGGCGACGAACCGCGGATCCGGCAGGTGCTCAGCAACCTGGTCGCCAACGCCTTGCAGCACACTCCGGAGAACGCCGACGTCACCGTCCGGGTCGGCACCAAGGGCGCCGACGCGGTGCTGGAAGTGGCCGACAAGGGACCCGGCATGACCGAGCAGGACGCATCACGGGTCTTCGAGCGGTTCTATCGCACCGATTCGTCGCGGGCACGCGCCAGCGGTGGTACCGGGTTGGGGCTGTCGATCGTCGACTCACTCGTGCGTGCGCACGGTGGCCACGTCAAGGTGACGACCTCGCCAGGGGAGGGCTGCTGTTTCCGCGTCACTCTGCCCCGCGTCAGCGAGGTGCCGGCCCAGGAGCCGGTTCACGCCAATTGAGCCAGCGCCGCCTTGATCTTGGCTTGGGCCTCGTCCATGGACTCCGGTGACGGATTGCGGTCGACGTTGGCGAACCCGAAGTCGCTCAGGCGGCGGGTGGGAAAGACGTGGACGTGCAGATGGGGCACCTCGAGCCCGGCGATGATCACCCCCGCGCGCTCGGTCCGGAAGGCCTTGCACACGGCCTTGCCGATGAGCTGACTCACGGCCATGATCCGGCCGAAGGTCGCGCCGTCGACGTCTTGCCACTGATCGATTTCGGCCCGCGGTACCACCAGCGTGTGGCCCTGGGTCATGGGCTCGATCGTCAGGAACGCGACCACGTCGTCGTCCTCGTAGACAAAGCGGCCGGGAAGTTCACGGTTGATGATCTTGGTGAAGATCGACGCCATGGCCCCAGCATAGGGGCGCCGAAGTTTTCGCCATGGCCGTGGTCGGCCTCACGGCACGACTGTGAAGGCAATCCGGGCGATGAGTTGGACGCGCGCTGACGGTCAGTCCAGGAAAGGACCATCGACCCGCCAATCCCCAAGGAGTTCGACCATGTCACAGGTGCGCGTGCACAACTTCTCGGTTTCCCTCGACGGCTATGCCACTGGCAGTGGCCAAAGCCTCGATGCGCCTTTCGGGCATGCCGGCGGCCGCTTACACGAGTGGTTCTTCCGGACGCGCACCTTTCGAGCGATGCACGGCGAATCGGGTGGCACTACCGGTGTCGACGACGCGCTGGCCGGCCAATGGTGGCCGGGCATCGGTGCGGAAATCATGGGGCGCAACAAGTTCGGGCCGCAGCGGGGCCCGTGGACGGGCCAGCCGGGCGGTGAGGAGTGGAAAGGCTGGTGGGGCGCCGAGCCGCCATTTCACACCCCGGTGTTCGTGCTCACCCACCATCCCCGGCCGCCGATCGAGATGGACGGCGGCACCACCTTTCACTTCGTCGACGCCGGTCCGGAGCAAGCTATCCAGCTGGCCCGTAACGCGGCGGGGGATCTGGATATCCGCCTCGGTGGGGGACCTTCGACCGTCCGCGAATTCATCGCCGCGGACCTCGTCGACCACCTTCACGTTGTGCTGGTGCCCATCATCTTGGGGCGGGGGGAGTCGTTGTGGGAGGGGCTTGAGGACTTCCAGCAGCGATTCACGGTGGAGTCGGTGAGCAGTCCCAGCGGCGTCACGCACCTGATCTTCAGGCGCCGCTGACCACGCGGTGGCATCATCCCTCCTGGCCGAACTCCATGACATCGAGGTTCCAGTACCCGCGCATGTTGGTGATCAGCCCCGCCTCGTTGACCTTATAGGTGAACACGCCGCGGACCCTGCTGGTGAGACCGCCCTCAAACTTGCTCTGTAGCACCAGGATATGAGCGATCTCATCGGGAGAGCTGGACGGGAAAGTCTCTTCGCACGTGATGGTCAGCTGATTCTTGGCGATGTTGTTGTCGAAGAACTCGCCGACGGCGGCCTTGCCGCGCACGCCGGTGCCATCGGGGTTGGTGACGGACTTGCCGATCGGATCCTCGATGACGACGTCGTCGGTCATCAGCGCTAGCCAGCCGTCCCGGTCTTTGCCTTGCGCGCAGCGCCACGACGACTGCGACGCGGCTAGCGCGGGGGATTGAGCGGTTTGGGTCATGATCATCTCTCCTATCACTAGATTGCGCACGCCGCGCGTGCGCCTTCCTCGGTTGCCTTGCGGATCAGTCCCAGCCCGGTGCAGTCACCGGCAGCCTGCACCTGGGCGCCGGGCAGGGCGGCGACCAGCGCGTCGAACAAAGTGGTGTCGGGTTCGACCGTTCCGGCCAGCACGACGCTGTCGGCCTGCAACCGCCGGCTGGTGCCCCCCGCGGGCGTGAACAGCACCGCGTCGCCGGCGATCCGTTCCACGGTCGCCCGGACATGCACGGTGACGCCGAGCCGGTCGAGGCGATCCATGTGCTCAGTCCTGCGTTTGTTGCCCACTTCCGGGGCGATGTTCCTGCCGGATTCGAGCATCGACACCAACCGGCCCCGGCTCGCCAGGAATTCGGCCAGCTCCAGGGCGACCAGGTCACCGCCGACGATGACGACCCGGCGCCCGAACGGCATCCAGGCGCGACTGGCCAGCCGAACCGCGCCGGGCCGCAGGAGCCGTTGCCGCCAGCCGCCGAGCGCGGCAGCCCCCAGCCGCTGCCAGGTCGGTGCGCCCGATCGGGCTTGGCCGCCGAGCAATTCGCGCAATCCGGGTCCGCTATACACGTGCGGCAGGTCGGACCCCGGGATCGCCGGCACGGGGCCCCGGCCCCCGGTGGCCACGACCACCGCGTCCGGGTCGGTGTCGACGACGTCCTGAGTCGAAACCGCCCGGCCCAAGCGGACTTCCGCGCCGCTGAGGTCGATCTCGTCGCGCAGGTAGCGCAGGAACGGCTGGTTCTCCGGATGCAGGACCGACGCCCAGCGCAGCGCCCCGCCCAGCGCGGCGCCGCGTTCGAAAAGCGTGACGCGGTGACCGCGTTGGGCGGCGACCCGCGCGGCCTCCAGCCCGGCCGGCCCGCCGCCGACCACCACCACGCGCTTGGCGCGCGCCACCGGAGCCGCGGCCAATTCACGTTCTTTGCCGGTACGCGGATTGACGGCACAGTCGACCGAGAAACGCTGTTCCATTGCGTCGATGCAGTTTTCGCACGAGATGCACCTGCGGACCCGGTGTGCCTGCCCGTCGCGCACCTTGCGCGGCAGGTCGGGATCGGCCAACAGGGGACGCCCCATGGCGATGAAATCGGCGCGCCCGTCGGCCAGGATCCGTTCGGCGCGGGCCGGGTCGTGGATGCGGCCGACGGCGATCACCGGCACGTCGACCACCTGCTTGACGGCGGCCGCGGCCCCGACGTTCAGCTCGTCCCCGTCGTCGGCGCCGTTGACCATTCCGGTCACCAAACGATCGATGACACCGCCGCTCACGTGGAACGCGTCCACACCGGCCGTCACGAACTCCGGTGCCAATTGCGCCGTCTCGAAGATGGGCCGCCCACCCGCGACCCGTTCGTAGCCGGAGACGCGCAACGTGATCGGCAGGGCGGTACCGATCTCGGAGCGGATCGCGGCCAGCGCCTCCAGCACAACCCGCGCCCGACCGCGCGCCGAATCGCCACGATAGTCGTCGGTGCGCCGATTGCGTTGCGGGGCAAGGAAGGAGCCCAGCAGCATGTAGCCGTGCGCGGCGTGCAGCTCGATGCCGTCGTAGCCGGCCTCGACGGCCCGCCGAGCCGCGGCCTTGAACAGATCGAGTACGGCGCACAGCTGTTGCTTGCTGATCTCGGCCGACGGGCGCCCGGTGAGGTAGGACGGAATCACCGACGGTCCCAACGACGTGACCCCGAAGATCTCGGGTCCCAGGCCGTCGGGACCGGCGTGCACGATCTGGGGCTGGATCATGGCGCCGTGTTGGTGCACGACCTCCACCAGGGCCCGGTGTGCGTCGACGGCCTCGTCGGTGGCCAGGTGCAGTCCGCCGGGCGTCTCGGGGTGGTGGTGGTCGATCCCGGTGGCGCCCAGCGTGATCAGGCCGACGCCGCCCTTGGCGCGGGCGGCGAAGTAGTCGCGGGTGCGCTCCGACGGCAGCCCATCGGGAGTGCCGTACATGGTCTCCATCGGAGACATGACGACGCGGTTGCGCACCGTCATGGCGCCGATTCGGCCCGGCGCCATCAGGTGACCGAACCCGGTCACTTGCGACTCAGCGGCTGGGAGTTACCGGTCGGCGTCCGTGTACCGGATGACGCCGCGAATGTTCTTGCCGTCCAGCATGTCCTGGTAGCCCTCGTTGATCTGCTCAAGGCGGTACTGGGTGGTCACCATGTCGTCCAGGTTCAGCTTGCCGGCCTGGTACATCGACAGCAGCTGCGGGATGTCGTACTGCGGGTTGCCGCCACCGAAGATGGTGCCCTGCAGGTTCTTCTGCATCAGGGTGAGCATGGCCAGGTTCAGGTTGACGTTGGTGTCCAGCAGGCTGCCGATGGCGGTCAGCACGCAGGTGCCGCCCTTCTGGGTGATGTTGAGGTAGTTGTCGATGTCGGCACCGTGCAGTTCGCCGACCGTGACAACGACCTTGTGGGCCATCAGGCCGTAAGTGACCTCCATGATGCCCATCAGCGCGGCGTTGATGTCGGGATAGACGTGCGTGGCGCCGAATTTCAGCGCCTGATCGCGCTTCCATTCGACCGGGTCGATCGCGAAGATGTAGCGCGCACCGGCGTTCACGGCGCCCTGCAGCGCGGCCATGCCGACCCCGCCGACGCCCACGATGGCGACGTCCTGGCCCGGCCGGATGTCGGCGGTGCGGACCGCCGAGCCGTAACCGGTGGTGACGCCGCAGCCGACCAGCGCGGCCACCTCGAACGGTACGGACGGGTCGATCTTCACCACGGAGCTGCGGTGCACCACCATGTACGGCGAGAAGGTGCCCAGCAGCGTCATGGGGAAGACGTTCTGGCCACGCGCTTGGATGCGGAACGTGCCGTCGGAGACCGCGGCACCGCCGAGCAGGCCGGCTCCCAGGTCGCACAGGTTGCGCATGCCGGCCTGGCAGGTCGCGCATTGCCCGCAGGACGGGATGAACGACAGCACCACGTGGTCACCCGGGGCGATGTCTTCGACGCCCGGGCCGACCTCGGTGACGATGCCGGCACCCTCATGCCCGCCCAGCACCGGGAAGCCGGCCATCGGGATTCCGCCGGTGACGAGGTGGTGATCGGAGTGGCACATGCCGGCCGCTTCCATCTGGATCTTGACCTCGTGCGCTTGCGGGTCGCCGATCTCGATTTCCTCGATGGACCAGGGCTGGTTGAACTCCCAGATGAGTGCGCCTTTTGTCTTCACGATGGTCCTGACCCCATTTCGCCTTTGAATCGATCAGCGCTGTCCGGCCCGTTGTGCCGGACAGCTTGGTGACGGGCGCCACAGCACCCTTGTCGCGTCAGCATAGCGCGTGCAACAAATCAAATGCTTGGTTGGTCCGTCCTCGGTCCGCGGTCACCAGATCGGAACCGGCGCCTGGCCGAGCGGGTAGTAGCCGGGCAGCTTCTCGCCGGCGATGCTGCGCTCGATCCGCTTCTGCATGCCGGTGCTGAGGTCGCCCGACTCGATCAGGGTCGCGAACATCTTCGCGACGTGGCCGAAGTCGAAGAAGTCTCGCTGCCACTCGATGAGATTGTCGGCGTTGAGGCGAAACCAGCTGCCGCCGATGCCGTAGATCTCGTCCTGGGTGCCGTCCGACTTGTTGACGATCTGCTTCCAGAAGCCGACGATCTCGCCCTGCTTCTCGTCGATGAGGACCTTCTGGTACTCGTACACCCAGTTCTCCAGGCCTTCCATCTCGAGACCGAGGGCGATGTCGCGGATCTCGTCGACGCCGACGCACATCACGTCTTCCTTGGGGCCGATGTTCCAGCCGTACGTGGCGTCCTGGGCGTAGAAGTCGGCCAACGGCCGCCAGTCACCGGCCTTCTCGCAGTCCTTGTTGGCCTGTAGCCAGCGATCGACCCATGTCTCGAGTTCCTCACGTGACGCCATCGTCAGTCTCCCTTGTCTTCTTTGATGAACAGTGCATGCGTTGGGCACATCTCGACCGCGCGTTCGACTTCGTCGCGGGCGTCCTCGGGCGGTTCGGGATCAAGGATCTCGACCTTGCCCCGTTTGGGCACCCGGAAGTAGTCCGGTGCCTCCAGTTCGCACATGGCGTGCCCCTGGCAGAGATCCAGATCCGCTTCGATTCGAAAACCCATGAGTGGTCAGGCTTTCCGCTTGCGGTAGCGCACCTTCGCCGGGCGGGCGAGCTGGACGACCATCTTGGAGTGGTCGTTGTGATAGCTGTCGGCCGGCTGTGCCATTTCGAACTCGTACTCGCGAAGGAGAACCGAGAAGATCGCTTTGATCTGCATCTGGGCGAAAGCGGCGCCCACACAGCGATGCCGGCCGGCGCCGAACGGAATCCAGGTCCAACGGTTGACGATGTCGGCCTGCTCGGGCTTGTTGTAGCGGTCGGGGTTGAACGCGTCCGGGTCGGGGAAGTCCTCGGGAATCCGATTCGAAATCGCGGGGGACGCCGCGACGAAGTCCCCCTTGTGAATCGGGAAGCCCTGCACCTCGAACTCGCCCTGCGCCACGCGCATCAGGATGATCAGTGGCGGGTGCAGCCGCAGGGTCTCCTTGACCACGTTGTCCAGTTTCGGAATCGACCGCAGTGCATGGAAACTCACCTCTTGCCCGTCGGCGTACAGCTCCTCGAGCTCGGCCAGCACCTCGGCGTAGACCTCGGGGTGGCGGATCAGCTCGATCAGCGTCCACGCGGAAGTTCCGGAACTGGTGTGGTGCCCCGCGAACATCAACGAGATGAACATCCCGGTCACCTCGTCGGCCGAGAAGCGCGGTTTGCCCTCCTCGTCCCTGATCGAGACCAGCACGTCGAGCATGTCGCGGTCGGACTTGTCCTTCGGCGGATTGGCCAGCCGCTGATCCATGATCTCCTGCACCAGGGCGACGAGCTTGACGCGCGCCTCGTCGCGGAGCTTGAAACTTTCGATCGGCAGGTACGGATCGACGTAACACAGGGGGTCGGTACCGCGCTCCAGCATGTGGTAGTACTCCGCGAACCGGTGGTCGAGCTGCTCGCGGAACTTCAGCCCGATCAGGCAGGCGGTCGAGGTGTAGATGGTCAGCTCCGCGAAGAAGTCGAGCAGCTCGATCTCGCCGTGCTCGCCCCAGCCGGCGATCATCTTCTTGACCTCGCCCTCGATGGTGGCGGCGTGGCCCTTCATCTGCTCGCCGCGCAGCGCCGAGTTGTGCAGCATTTCCTTGCGCCGCTCGGGGCTGGCATCGAACACGACGCCCTTGCCGAAGATCGGCGTCATGAACGGGTACGCCTCGGCCTGGTCCAGATCCTCGTCCGCGGACCGGAAGAAGAATTCGTTGGCCTGGGCGCCGGACAGCAGGATCACGTGCTTGTCGACCAGCTGGAACCAGCCCACATCGCCGCACTCTTCCCGCACCCGCTTCATCAAACCGATTGGGTCCGTGCGGAATTCCTCGAGGTGACCGTGCTCTTCCTCGCCGCCGGAAACGCGGGGCACGATAGCGGTGTTCGCCGTAGTTGCATCAGCCATGTCCTGGCATCCCTTCTTCGCCCAGTGCGAGCTTCTGGCGATCCTTCTTGTCGGCCAACGGGGCTTCGGGCTGAAGCTCCATGTTGGCGATGAAGCCACCGCGCGGGGTCTCGGCGACAAACGTGATGGCGCGCGCCAGGTCCGCCGCCCGCAGGAAGTAGTCGTGACGGGCCTGGCCCCACTTGGCCCAGTCCTCCAGGGCGGGGCCGATCTTCTCGGCCGGCAGGCTCCAGCCCATCGACGTCTTCGTCGGTCCGGGGTGCACGATCGAAGCCCGCACGCCGGTGCCCTCGAGCTCCATCTGGAAGTTGGTGACCATGGCGACGAGCGCGGCCTTGGCGGCCCCATAGGCGCCCATGTGCGGCCGCTGGCGCAGGGCGACGTCCGAGCCGACGAAGATCAAGTCGCCGCGCTGCCGCTCCAACATGCCCGGAAGGACGGTGGAGGCCAACCGGAACGCGCCGACCAGATGGATCTGCAGCTGTGACTCGAATTCGTCGCCTGCGATCTCGGCGAGCTTGCCGAAGTAGGTGTCGCCCGCGCCGGCCACCAGCACCTCGATGGGCCCGAGCGCGTCGACAGACTGTGCGACAAAGGATTTCACTGAGTTGGGGTCCGTGACGTCCAGATGGAATCCGACCGCCTCGCCGCCTTCGGCGTTGATCTTGCCGACGATGTCGTTGAGTTTCTCTACGCGCCGGGCACCGAGGGCGACCGGAAAGCCATGCGCCGCGAGCTCGATGGCGGTGGCCTCTCCGATACCGGACGAGGCGCCGGCCACGATCGCCGGCCGTCGTTCGGGCAGGGGGTCGAAGCGGGGCATTCAGCGGACCTCCACGGTCATCGGTAGGTGAGCGAATCCGCGGATATGAGGTGGACGAGGCCAACGCCGTCCGCGTCCACTCCAGCAACGTCCGCGGATTCGCTCAC
>NZ_LZIX01000316.1:0-503 GCF_001666955.1 Mycobacterium sp. E735
CCCTTGCTGGTGGTCTTGGTGAACTCGTCGATGTTGGCCCGCGTGCCCGGCCCGGCCGAGACCGACGCCACCGACGCCACGATCTCAGCGTAGGGCACCTCCACCACCCGGCTCACCGCGTAGACGATCGGGATGGTCGCCTGCCCGCCACAGGTGATCATGTTGACGTTCGGAGCGTCCAGGTGCTCGCGGAGGTTGGCCGGCGGGATGACCGCCGGGCCCACGGCGGCCGGGGTCAGGTCGATCGCCCGAATCCCCGCGGCCGCATACTTCGGCGCCGCGTCCCGGTGCACATACGCACTCGTCGCCTCGAACACCAGGTCGGGCTTCTCCGACTGGGCCAGCAACCAGTCCACGCCCTCGTGCGTGGTCTCCAGGCCCAGCTTGCGGGCCCGCGCCAAGCCCTCGCTTTGCGGGTCGATGCCCACCATCCAGCGCGGCTCCAGCCACTCCGACCGCAGCAACTTGTAGAGCAGGTCAGTACTGATGTTTCCCGACCCGAC
>NZ_LZIX01000317.1:0-42264 GCF_001666955.1 Mycobacterium sp. E735
GGCCCGGTTGGCCTGCCGACGCTCGGCCGCATCATCGGTGACGGTGTCGAGGGGAAAACTTGCCGCGGGGTCGCGGACGCCGTTGACGAGGTGCATACGGCAAGCATGCCCGAACGCGCGCCGGCGCCCCACCCCGCTGGGCCGGCGTTTCCGCGACCCGCTCGGGGGTGGGCCTCGGGGCGCGGCGGGCGCCGTCGCGTGTTTCGGCAACCGTTGCTGCGGTCGGGGCGATAACTCGGCATAAATGCCGTTTCCGTTAATTATGGCGGAGTTTCGCGCGGCCGTCACCGGACAGGAAGTTTGCCGATTGCCGAGCGCCGAACCGGCGCGTGTGTAAAAGTATCGAGTGGCCGAACCATTAACCGATCGGCGCGTACACAAATACCGACGGCTAGAAGTTGATCCCACCCTGAGGAGCCACCATGAAGAACATCGCACGCTTGACCGGCCCAGTTGCCGTGGGTTTGGCGAGCATGGCTGTCATCGCCGCGCCCTTGGCGAATGCGGACGCGACGGATGACGTTTTCCTGCAGGCGCTCGGACAGCAGGGAATCACATTCCCCAACCTGTCGAATCAGACGGTCGTCAATGCCGGACATGGCGTTTGCCAGGACTGGACCAATGGCGCGACGCTGGCACAGACATTGGCCGACGTAAAGAGTGCGCTGCAGTTATCTGACAACAATTCGGGTTACTTCATCGGCGCGGCAACGCAGTCGTACTGCCCGCAGTACGTCAGCAAAGCCACGCAGAGCTAATCGGGGTTCCGCGGTAACTTCTTCTGGTCTGGGCGAATGGTGCCGTCGGGCGACGAGCCAAAACGCCTCGGCAGCAGCATGAACATCACCGGGAACCGTAGTCGCGCGTCGCGGTGGGAGAGTTCGAGGAACACGGTCTCTATCTCGATGTTCCGGATCGGTTGTCGCTCCATCATCAAACGCGTGCGCAGGTGATGCGGGCTTTTCAGCCACTCGACCAAATTCATGCCCGCGACTCTACCCTTCTGACGAAAGTCATTGCGGGGCCGAATGATTTCCCTGGATCACGTCAGCGGGCGTTCAGCTGGCTGGTGATGTCCGTGGTGTTCGTCTTGCCGTCGTGGTGGTGATCGGTGGTGTTGCGGCATTGTCCGTACAGCATGATCTGCCCGTAACTGTGGTCGGAGGGGGAGTAGCTCATATTCGCCGTCACCCCATCCTTGTTCAGCGTGGTGCCGAAGTAATGCTGTCCGGGAGGGGCGCCGTCGTTCCAGCCATGAGCCACCATCGCGGCGTGCACCTGCTGGAAGTACGCGTCGGGGTCGCCCTGCAACAGGAAACTCATGGTGACGGTGCCCATGTAGGGCGGATCTCCCTGGTCGTTGCAGGAGGCGAACGAGAAACCCCCGCTGAGTCCCCGCAAATTCGCCACGGCCGCAATCTGTTTCGCCGGATCGACAACCTGAGCCATGGCCTGGTCGTCGGTCAGGGGATGCGCGGAATCATCCACCGGATGAGAGGAACCGGGGGAATGTTGTTTGGGCGACATGGAACCGCATCCTCCTATCAACAGCGTGACGACGGCCGCCAGCGCGGCAAGCGCTGCCTGCCGCGACCGCTTGCGCCGGCGCTCAATGGTGGTGCTGGCCATCGAAGAAGTGATTGTCGGTGACAGAACCCGGCGGGCGGTTCCACTCCGGGTCGACGACCGCCGGGGTATGTGGTCCGACGGTGACCGGGGGGAGCCCGGGAATCCTGATTTGGACGCCGCCTATCTGGTGACGATGTCCGGCCGTCAGGCCGTCGGCTTCCAACGCGTCTCCGTGGCCCGAGACGATGTCGGCCATGCTGTGCAGCGCCTCGCTTCCGGGATAGTAGTAGTGCGAATGGTCGTGGGGGTTAATGCCGTTCGCGCCGGGCACCTCGGCGCGGAACCGCGTCGATCCGAAGCCGTCGACGGCGGGATCGGCGCCCAGGCCGGGGTCGCTGCCCATCACCTGCCCGACGATGTCGTCGCCGAAGAAGTGCTTGCTCAAGCCATTCAGCTGGCCGAGCATTCCGACCGGGTCGGTGGAGGCGTCCCCGACGAACACATGACCGCCGTCCAGGTGGAAATCGGCGGCGCTTTTGGCGGCGTCGGTGCCCGGACAGCCGAGCAGCACAGCGTCATTGGCGTGCATGCCGTGCATGGCGAAGGCGTCGGCCACGGTCGTCGAACCGTAGGAGTGGCCCAGCACCGTGACGTGTTGTCCGCCGCCGAGATGTGTCGCCCACAGTCCGTTGACGTCCTGCGCCAGCGCCGCGCTGCCGGTCCGTGCGAGTTCGGGTGTGGAGATGCGCTGCACGTCGGAGAAGTCGTTGGGGGCGTCGTACCCCATCCAGGCGATCACGGCCGTCGGGTTGGTGGGGTCGGCCGCGTTGGCTTGAGCGAAGAGGTTGATGGCGTCGTTGTGACCGTCGTGCAGCCATCCGCCCTTCACGCTGCTGCTGGTGCCCGGCACGATCACCGCCGTGTTCTTCGCGGTGTCCGGGTTGCCGATGGCGATCGCCGCGCGGCCCTTGCCGCCGAACGCCAACGGGTCGTAGGCGAACAGGTAGGTCGGATTGGGGTGCCGCGGATCGTTGCCCGCGTCGTGGTCGAGCCCTTGCTTGGTCTCGTTGGCGTTCTGGTAGCGGGTGATGTCGGTCGGCGAGAGGCCGTATTTGGCGGGGTCGTGCAGCACGTCGTCGACGGATACGCCGCTGCGGGAGGCGATGTCGCGCACCCGGTTGAGGTCACGGGTCATCACGGCGATGTTGGCGTCGCTTCGGGCCAGGACCGGGACGCCGTTGAGATTGCCGATCTGGTCCGGGTTTTCGGCGATGAAGCGCTGCCGCTGCTCGGGTGTCAGTGACGTCCACCAGCGATGCACGTCCTCGGGGTTGGTGTCCGGCGCCGGAATCTGCGTGTCGGCGTCGACTTGGCGCAGCGACTCGGGGTCGTATCCGTCGGCACGCAGATTGCCCAGCGACTTCTGCAACGTGGCCGAGTAGCCGTTGCGCAGCGCCTGCAGCTGCGCCAGCGCGGCCTTGGTGTCGCTGATGGCGTCGTCTTCGCACGCGTGGATGAGGGCGTCGAGCGCCTGCCGGTCGGCCGCGCTGAGGTGGCTGTCCTTTTCCATGTCGACCGCCTGCCCGATCAGGTCGTCGAGCTTCTGCAGCTCGCCTTCCAGCGTGGCGATCTCGCCGGCCCCGGCCTTTTGCGCCTCGGCCAGGGCGGCCGCGATGTTCTCCAAGTCGGCGCCGATCTTGGGCAGCTGGAGGGACTGGGCGCCCAGCGCTTTGATCACGCGCTGCACTTCGGCCGAGCCGTTGATCGGATGGTCGCCGTTCTGGTGGTTCCAGGCGGCGTCGAAGCGTTTGCGGGCTTGTTCGAAACTCTCGTTCGCTTCTTGGGTGCAGCGGCCCGCCTGGTGGAAAGCCTCGGCGAGATTCGAAATCTGAAACGGGCTACCGGCTTGCAGGCTCTGGTTGATCGCCCAGGGATCGCCCCCCGCTTCGGCGATCAGCGCCGGGACGCTTATGTACCGGAGCTGCATCGCACCGCCTGCTGTTTTGCGGCGTCACCGCCTCCCATGTCGGTGAACTTTACTATCGAACGCCCTCTTACACGCTTCACCCCGAGCGCGGTCTGGGGGCGCCGCATGTTGTCCGCAGGCCGGCCGCACGGCCGATTGTCAGGAATTCTCCAGGCCTTCAGCAGTTCGGACAATTAGCATTCGAATCGTGAACGCGCGGGCCGAAGGCTAGCGACTCGCTCTGGTGGTTCCCCAAGCACCGGAATCGCGATGAGGAAGTCGGCAGCGATATTTGTCGCCGTTGGGACTGTGATGCTCAGCGGAGCGACCGCTCACGCTGACTCGCCGTCTCCCGGCCCGACGCCGCCGCCGGGCACGCCGAAATGCCTGACGTTCGACGGCCCCCAGCTGAACTGGCTGCCGTGCGGGTGGACCACGGACGGGCGGAGATGGACTCCGCCGCCGCCACCGCCGCCCGCGGGCTGACACTGAAGCCTTGAGCGATGCCGACTATTCAGCTTTTCATAAGCTGCAATTTCCCTGCCTTTCCTATTCTTCGTTTTCTTGCCGCGTTTGCGACCGTCGACTGACGGCGGCGTCGCCACCGGCGCGAGGAAAGGAAACGCATCGAATGCCCTTACGTCGCTGGCTAACCCGGTTGGCCGTTCCCGTCACGGCTGGCGCCGCCCTTCTCGCCAGCGCCGGCATCGCGGCCGCCGATCCCCTCGACGACGCCTACCTGGCCCAGCTGCGGGCCCAGGGTTTCAATTGGCCGCCGGAACACGACGCCGCCCTCACGGGAATGGGGCGCCTCATCTGTGACGACCTGGGCTGGGGTTGGACGTATGACCAGATCGCTCAGAGCATCCACGCCAACCTGGATCAACGGAACGTGACGTTCGGAGACGTGCATTCCATGGTGGCCCTCGCGCATTCGACGTACTGCCCCTTGCAGCGGTGTTGGACAGACCACTGCTGAAATTGGCGAGCCCCGGCGGGTTTCGGTAATGGGTCGATAAGGAAGCCGCGGGATCCTTTACGAATTGCCCATCGAGTTCTTGCGTCCATTTCAAGGACGTGGCCTTTGGTCCCGGTGTAGCGTCCCGATCAATTTCATATGGGGCGTGGCAGAAAGACCAGGCGATGAGATCAGCAATCGCGGCCGCGACGGCAGCCGTTTTTGCCTTCGGTCTGAGCACCGCCGCGCCCGCTCAGGCTGAAACGACCGGCACCGTCAAAGCGCCGACCACCAATCGCATGACCGGCCCCACCTCGAAGGCAGGCCAGGAGGGCGTCTACAACGCCGGCCAGGTCCTGACCCTCGTTTGCCATACCGCGGGCGAGCCCGTGAAGGGCTTCTTCAGCTACCAGATCTCCAACGGCGGTTGGGACAGCCTCTGGTACAAGACAACTGACGGTCATTACGTCGCCGATGTCGACATCGACACGCGCACTCTCGACGCGCTCGGGCCGGACTGCGCCGGCGGCGCGGCGGCGCCCACCTCCAACGCCGGCGAGGACAAGGCGGCGCACGCCCTCGCGTGGGCGCGCGACCAGATGGCCAGCGACCCGAACAACACCGTGCAGTGCGAGGCGTTCGTCGAACAGGCCTACAACCACGCGTTCCGCTACCCCTCGGCGATGGATGCGTTCAACGACCTCAATCGCAACGGGCAGATCCATACCAGCCCCGACGGCATCCCGGAGGGGGCGCTCGTTTTTACGAGCAATCCCGGGTTCGACCACGGCACCGGACACGTGATGCTCAGCGAGGGCAACGGGCAGTACCTGACCGCCAATTACTTCACCCCGCCGCACATCCGGGAAATCAGACCGAGCCCGAACGACACGCAAAACATCTTTCTCGGTTGGGCGTACGCGCCGTAGCTGCGACGGCCGGCACCGCCTGTGGTACTCACGACGACATGGACAATCCTTCACCGGGCCCGGGATGGTGGCTGGCGTCAGACGGCAAGTGGTACCCGCAGCAATGGGAGTACACCTGGGATTACCGCGAGGGGGACACCGCGATGGACGAGATGAAGCTGAGGGCCGATGAGCTCGGTCGGCTGGGGTGGGAGATGGTCGGGCTGGACGCCGACCACCGCGGAGCCTTTTCCGTCGCATGTTTCTTCAAGCGGCCGATTGCGCCCTGAACCCGGGCGCGAGACACATCGGTGAGGCGTCGCCGGCACAAGTGGGTAAACAACGCAGTAACGCGCCGGGCGCGTCGGTTGTGCAAACAGCTCACTAGTTGAAAGGCGGCATCAGATGGCTCGTGACGAGGGGGGCCGGTGGGACGTCGGCATCAAGGACGACGCAGTTTTCGTTCAGCGTGTCTCGGACGCCGACGAGCAATTGTTTCTCGATTCGCTGGACTCCGATGAGGCCCGGAAACTAGCCGAGCTGTTGACGAAATTCGCGGACAAGCTCGACAACTCCGACAAATCGGACTCCGAAAAGTCCAAGGGCAAGGACAAAGACAAGAAGGACGAGGGCAAGGGCAAGAAGGACGACAAGGACTCGAAGGACGACAAGTCCAAGAAGGACAAGTCCAAGGACGACAAGGACTCCAAGGACGAGGACGACAAGGACGACGAGGACGACGAGGACGACGAGGACGACGAGGACGACGACGAGGACGACGACGAGGATTCCAAAGACTCCAAGAAGTCGTCGGACTGAGTCCACTCAAGCCGCGGGCCACTTCGTCGCCCGGCAGCCGTTGTCTCTCAACGAGTTTCGGCCACCGACTCTTCGGCCAGGGTCGCGCTCAGGTTGCGGGTCGCGGAAGCGAGCTGCGCCCCCATGCGGGTTACCGCCGCGCCGCTCATCGGCTCCGCGCTGGGGACCAGGCTGAGCATCAGGGCGATGCGGGAATCGGGTCCCAGGATGGGGGAGTCGATGTGGCTCACCTCGTAGGTGCGGTCCGGCTCCAGGCTGACCGGGAACCAGTCCTCCTGGTGGATCAGCTCGTCGGTCAGTTGCTGCGCCAGCTGGCTGAGCCGCGAGGAACGGACCTCGGCGCTGCGCACGATCAGCGCCAGCTCCTGCAGGCGCAGGTCGGGCAGGAGGTGAAGACCGACCGCGTAGCCGCGCTGTTGTGCTGCCGCGATGGCCCGCCCGTAGCGGTCCCGCACGTCCTCGGGCAGCGCGGCCAGCCAGCGCTCCCGCGCCTCGGCCCCGGCAAAGGCAACGGTCGAGGCGCCGTAGGGCGGGCGATGGGGGAACTGGGTGCCGGTGGGCATCGGATGCCCGCCGCCGCGGCGGCTACGAACCTGATCGACCACCGTCGAGTGGTCCTCGCTCACCGAGAACGCCACGCAGTGCGCGCCCGTCGCGGCCGACAGTTCGGCCATCGCGGAGCGGGCCAGCACCAGCGCCGGATAGCGCCCCGCCGCCTCCCGGCCGAGGCGAACCAGGGCGGGACCCAGGTGATAGGTCTTGCGAACCGGGTCGCGCAGCAGCCAGCCGGCTCGCAGCAACTCGGACAGCATCGAATGGCAACTGGCCTTATGGACGCTCAACCGGCGCGACACCTCGGCCAGCGTCATGCCCCGGCTCGTGTCGCCCGCGAGCTGCTCGAATAGGGCCACTACCCGCTCGGTTTGCGGGGAGGGACGCGGCGCCATGGGCGCAATGGTCGCATAGTGCGACTGCTTGCGATGTGATAAGCGACTATGTGACGATCGCCACAATGAATGACCTACCGGGCAAGGTGGCGGTGATAACCGGCGGAGCCGGGGGCATCGGCCGGGCCATGGGCAGGCGGTTCGGCCAAGAGGGCATGAAGGTGGTGCTGGCCGACGTCCTCGCCGAGCCGCTGGACCAGGCGACCCGGGCGCTCGCGGACGAGGGCATCGAGGTGGCCGGCGTGGTCACCGACGTCACCGACTATTCCTCGGTCGAGTCGCTCGCCAAGGAGGCGATTTCTCGCTTTGGCGGCGTGCACGTGGTGTGCAACAACGCCGGCACCGGCGGGGTCTCCGAGGGTTACATGTGGGAGCACGATCTGGCCGATTGGCGCTGGGGGATCGATGTCAACGTGTTGGGCGTCATCCATGGCATCAAGGCCTTCGTGCCCCTCCTGCTCGAACGGGGCGAAGGGCACGTGGTCAACACCTGCTCGGGCAATGGCGGGTTCGCGCCGATCGCTCGCGGGGCCATGGGCGGACCGGCCACGGCGGTCTACCCGATGACCAAGGCCGCGGTGCTCTGTCTGACGGAGAGCCTCTACACCCACCTGGAGATGACGGGGACGGGGGTGCGGGCGCACGTCCTGTTCCCCGGCGGCTTCTTGAACACCGGCATCTGGGAATCGTGGCGACACCGACCGCGGCGCTACGCCGCGACGCAGCAGCGTCAGACACCCGATCAGACCTTGGCGAAGGTGGTGGCCCGCTTCGAGGCCGCCGGTGCGCATGTCGAGTTCACTCCGCTCGAGACGGTCGCCGACCTGGTGGTGGACGGCATTCGCGCGGAGCGCTTTTGGATGATGGGGCCACCCACACCGGCCGATCAGGTCGTGAGCCGAAAGGCGGCCTCGATCCTGAATCGCGGCACACCCGATTACCTGGTCGACGTCCTCGGCCGAAGCGCCGAGCGGGCTGATGAGACGGAAGGAGAAAAGCGTTGAGCAACAAGGAAATCCGTTACGGTCCTCGCGCACCGGAGGCGCAGGTAGACCATGAGATCGATGCCACCAAGGCGCCCATCGCCACCGAGGCGGTGACGGTCACCTACCTCACCGATCCGGACATCGTCGCGGCCGTGCTGCCCAAGCCGCTGCAGCCGGGGGCCGAACCGCTGGTGCGGGTTCAGCTTCAGCGCGTGCGCATCGAGGGCAGGCCGCCGTTCGGGTCGGCGGTGTTCTCGGTGGCCGCCCGGCATGGCGAACGCGAGGGCGACTATCCCCTCTTCATGCCCCAGTCCACCGAACAGTCGGTCACGGGCGGGCGCGAAACATTCGGCGAACCAAAGAAACTGGCCCACATCGAGGTGGAGCGCGACGGTGATCGCGTCACCGCCGCCGTTGACCGCTTGGGCTATCAGCTCATCAGGGTGGTCGGGCAGGTCGCCGGCCCGGCGGAGCTGCCGCCCGACCAGGTGAACACCGAGTTCTACTTCAAGTTCCTGCGCGCCCCCGACGGCGGCGGTATCACCGACCCCCACCTGGTCTACGGCGAATACCATCGGCACTACGAGCTGTTGGAGAACATCGACGGCACCCTCGAGTTGGGGGAGTCGCCTCTTGACCCGGTGGCCGACATCGTGATTCGCGAAATCCGGTCGATCACCTGGTGCCGTCGGCGCACCATCCAGGTGGGCCGGATCGCGGCCCGCGTGCCGCAGGAATGGCTGCTGCCGTACGTGCACCAGCGCTACGACGACGTGGCCCTGCTCGCCGCCCCCGGGCCCGAGCCGGCGCGGGTGTAGGCGCATGGACCGGTACACGGTCATCTCGGCCGATTGCCACGCCGGCGCTGACCTGCTCGACTATCGCGACTACCTCGATCCGCACTATCGGGATGAATTCGACAGCTGGGCAAGGACATACGTCAACCCGTTCGGCGACCTCAGCGAGCCCGACGCCGAGCACAACTGGAACAGCGACCGGCGAAACTCGGAGCTGGACTCCGACGGCATTGCGGGGGAGGTCATCTTCCCCAACACCGTGCCGCCGTTCTTCCCGCACGCGAGCCTGGCCGCCCCTCCGCCGGAGACCGCGCGGGAGCTCGAGCTGCGCTGGGCGGGCCTGCGCGCGCACAATCGCTGGCTGTCCGACTTCTGCTCGTTGTCACCCGAGCGGCGGGCCGGCGTCGGCCAGATCCTGCTCGGGGATCTCGACGAAGCCATCGCCGAGCTGGCGCACATCGCCAAGCTCGGCCTGCGCGGCGGGGTGTTGCTGCCCGGAATCGCCCCGGGCACCGGCCTTCCCCCGCTCTACGCCGAGCATTGGGAACCGCTGTGGGCGGCGTGCGCGGAGGCGGGCCTGGTGCTCAACCACCACGGCGGCAACGCCGGCCCCAGCCCCACGGACGGGTGGGGCAGCTCGTTCGCGGTGTGGGTGTACGAGACGCACTGGTGGGCGCACCGGGCGCTGTGGCACCTGATCCTCAGCGGCGCACTGGATCGCCACCCGGACCTCACCGTGGTCTTCACCGAGCAGGGCGCCGGCTGGATACCGGCAACCCTCGCTTCGCTCGACGTCGCGGCGGCGCGCTACGGGCGTGCGAGCTCGGCGATCGCCCGGTTCGCCGGGCCCACCGCCGGTTCGCTGCGTCTCAAGCCCAGCGAGTACTGGGCCCGCCAGTGTTACGTGGGCGCCAGTTTCATGCGTCCAGTCGAATGTGCCGAGCGCCAGGCAATCGGCGTCGACCGAATCATGTGGGGGAGTGACTACCCGCATTACGAGGGGACCTTCCCCCACAGCCGAGAAGCGCTGCGGCACACCTTCTCCTGCGTCCCGGCCGACGAGGTGGCGGCCATCGTGGGCGGCACCGCGGCGGCAGTCTACGGCTTCGACCTCGAGGCGCTCGCGCCGCTGGCCGACCGAATCGGCCCGACCGTGGCCGAGGTCGCCGAGCCTCTGACCGCCGTGCCCGCCGGCGCGAGCAGCACCGCCTTCGAGCCCGACCCGATCCGTACCTGGTAGCGAAAGGACGCCCACCGTGGACCCGTACGTCATCATCTCCGCCGACACCCACGCCGAGCTCCCGACCGAGCGATACCGCGAATACGTCGACCCCGAATACCGGGACGACTTCGAGACCTACCTGGCCGAGAAGACCGCCGCGGCGCAGGCCGGTGGATTCATCGACGAGCAGTTCGCGCAGGAATGGTTCTCCGAGAACGGGGAGGGCATCGCGGGCGGATGGGATGTGGCGCTGCGCGACAAGGAGCTCGACGGCGACGGGGTGGTCGGCGAGGTCATCTTCCCCGACGCCGACGCGGTGACCGGGGTCGCCGGCGCGCCGTTCGGGGCCGGCCTGGGCCAGTCGGGCGACCTGGACCCCGGGCGCGCCATGGCCGGGGCGCGGGCCCACAATCGCTGGTTGGCCGAGCTGTGCAGCCACAGCCCCGAACGTCGGGCCGGGGTCGCGGTGGTGCCGATTCTGGCGGACGTCGACGCGGCCGTCGCCGAGATCACTCGCGCGGCCGAGTCCGGGCTGCGGGGCGGGATCCTGATCCCCGCGCGCTGGGTCGGCTATCCGCCGTATCACGACCGCCGCTACGACAAGGTCTGGGCCGCCTGCCAGGACCTGCAGATGCCGGTGCACACCCACTCCGGTCCGGCCCCCCAGGAGGAGTACGGCGGGCACCTGGGGATCTATGTCACCGAGGTGCGCTGGTGGGGGGCCCGCCCGATGTGGTTCGCGTTGTGGTCGGGAGTGTTCGAGCGATTCCCCCGGCTGCGCTGGGGCGTCACGGAGTGCGGCGCGTTCTGGGCCAACGATCTGCTCTGGCTGATGGACACGCGGTACCTGCGTGAGCATTCGGCCAAGAAGATGAGCCATCAGATGGAGGGCGACCTGACGATGCCGCCCTCGGCCTACTTCGACCGGAACTGCTTCATCGGCGCCACCACCACCGAGCGCCGGGAGCTGGCGCGGCGCTACGAAATCGGCGTTTCGAACCTATTGTGGGGCAACGACTTCCCTCATCCGGAGGGGACGTGGCCGCACACCCTCGACTGGCTGCGCCGCTCCTTCTGGGACATCCCGATCGAGGAGACCCGGCAGATGCTCGGTCTGGCGGCGGCGGAGCTCTACAACTTCGATCTGGGTGCCCTCTCCGGGCTGGCCCGGCGCATCGGCCCGTCGCCGGAGGACCTGGGTCAGGACGACGCCGTCAGCATCCCGAAGTGGGAGGCGGCCCGCCGGACCGGACGCCACTGGCTGACGGACGCGGAGCCGATTCCCGATTTGGTGGAGAGCTGAGGGGAGCGAATCTTCTCGCGGATGCCGACAATCGGCCAGAACCTTGCCCGCGATGTATCGGCGGATGACTATTGAAGAGGTACGGCCGCAGAGGAGAAACAATGGCATCGCACCGCTGGAGAAATTGCGTCGGTGTATGCGCCGCGTTGCTGCCGATCACGCTGTCATTTCCCGCTACCGCCCTCGCCGACAATCCGTCGTGGAACGGCCAGTACGCGATCACGTTCATGGTTGGTCCCAAGGCGGGCACCAGCATGGCGGTGGGCAATCCCGAGGTGCAGCACACCGAGATCTACGGTTTGCGCTCGAGCTGCACGAACGGCAAGTGCGTCGCCACGATCGTCAGCGGCCCTCCACCGACCAACCCGACGGTTCCGCAGCCCGTCCAGTTCACCTGGGACGGAAAGTCGTGGTCGCAAACCAACGATTTCCAGTGGGACTGCATGATGCCCGACACGTCGATCCAATGGAATCCGGCGCGAGCCACGGTCACCTACACGCCCCAACCCGACGGATCGCTCGACGGTCTGATGCACACCGACATTTTGAGCGGCGCCTGCCAAGGCACGATCGACATGGACATGAAGGCTGAACGCGTCTGAATTAACCCCGACACCGCGACGGCTCAAATTCCGCAAACCCGAGACACCCTTTGGCCGCCCGAATAGCCTCGATCTAGGTTTGGGCGCAACCCACTCCGGCTCTCTTGTAACGGTCTCCGGAAGAGATATCGAAAACTGTCCAATCGGCGGGGATGGTCCACCTGCAGGGCGCACCCACCGGGGAATGCGACCGCAAAGGAAGATCATGACCACACCCGACCGCCCCACCCACCCAAGACTGACAAGAGTGGCCGCCGGCGCGGCTCTCGCCGGCGGATTGGCGATGGCCGTTATGGGGCTGACCGCGGCCACGGCCAACGCCGATCCCGCGCCGCCAAACACCCCCAGCCCAAACCCCACCGCTGCTCAAAATCCGCATTCGGAATCGGGGCTCTGCAACCAAACCGTGGTCCCGCGCGGCGCCCCGGCGCCGCCCCCGGGGTACTGCGGGTAAGGGTCGACCAATGAACTGGGCGACGCTGCTGACCAACGCGCTCGTACCTCTCGCGTCGGTGATTTCGAGCGCCACCGTCGCGATTTGGACGAAGCGCATCGACGCCAGGAACAAGGAGGAAGACCGCCGCCACGAACGCGTCCTCGACTTCGAGAAGCGGGCGGCCGACGACAAGAAGGCCGTGTTGAAGTCGCTGATTTCGGCGACCATCTACGTCAAACGGGCGGCTCAATACGAGGGGTCCGGCACCGCCGAGGAGGTCGCCAGCCAGCGCCGCGCCGAGGCCATCCGAGAGCTCTACGACTTCCGCATGCGTCTCGGCCTCGACGACGGGGTGGCCGAGCTGATGGTCTACGCCGCGCCACCGGTGCGCGACGCGGTAAGTCTCCTGCTCGACGAGTGGGACCGCCAGTTCCGGGAGCATGGGTATTCGCTGACCCAATTGGATTCGTGCAAGCGACAATTGGCGCAGACGGCGGCCTGCCCCGCCCCGCAGGAGGACGTCACCGTGTACTACGAGGGCGAACTCAAATGGTCGGAGCTGAGGAGGGTGGAGATGGGGTGGCTGGACCGGTTGGGCCGGGACTCGGATCTCGACCTCGAGGCACTCGTGGAGTTGTGCGACCGCACCCTCGAGGCGGCGCACAGGGACTTGCGCGGCGGATACGGGCTCGACTTCTGACTCCTGCCGGCGCCGGGATGCTCCCCCCTGCCGACCGGGCGTAAACCGTTTGCTGGTTTTTCGGCGCGGCGGCTGGGTACCCTTATCCCCGTGCGCTTCGTTCCCGTTGCCGCCGCAGTCGGAGTAACCGTCGCGATGATGGTGGCGGCGCCCGCTCGTGCCGATTTGAGCGGTTACGGAAATTGCGTGGGAAGCATTACGCAAATCCCGCTGTCGGAACACGACTACCAGAACCAGCAGCTCCTCGGGGTCATTGAGCAGGATCTCAACTCCGGTGTTTCTCCGGCTGCCGAAGCGCAGCGGGTGTCGCACATGGGGTTCGACCCGCGGTTGGCCAATCGGATTGTGGAGTGCGTGGTTCAGGAACGCCCGTAGGCCGGCACGACTCATTCGGGTGACCCACACGTGGGCCACCACCGCGTTTCACGGTGGCGGCCCGGTGGTGTCAGTGTGATCGCGCGGCCTACGCCTTCCGGGTCAGCACCGGCAGGTGGTTGGGCGGTGAGGCCGGCGGACGGGGGTGCGTGCGCGCCGGCGCGTCGGTGACGACCGTCTTACCGTTGGTGCACGTGACGAGCTTTCCGGCGACGATGACGCCCTGGCCCTCGTCGATCGGGATGTCGTAGCCGTCCGGGTCCGTGTAGTGGCATCCGCCGCCCCCGCCGGTGGGCCCGTTGGGCTCGGCGAAAGCGGTGGCAGGCGCCACCGCGACAATGGCCAGCGCGCCGAACAGCGTGGCGGCGTACCGGAAACGAATCGATCTGCGGGCGGTGTTCTTCATGGTGATCTCCTGTAGGTCGTCGCGGCCCGTCGTTCGGGCCGCGTTCATCGACTTGGAGCTACCAGCAGCACCGAAGGGGACACTTTCGCCGATCCAAAGGTGGCACTTTCGGTACCTGTATCGCCAGGGTCTCCCCAGGGCCCCCACATGCCTGTCAACCTGGTTTAGATGACGGAAAACCAAGTCGCATCGCGCACAAGACTTTTCGATCTCAGTGGAAAGTACGCACTGGTCACTGGTGGCACCAGGGGTATCGGGCTGATGATAGCGCGCGGCCTTCTGCAGGCGGGCGCCCGCGTCGTCATCAGCTCACGCAATGCAGACGCGTGCGCGGGGGCGCGGCAGCAGTTGTCGAAATTTGGTGACATTCAAGCGATCCCCGCCGACCTGTCAAGCTACGAGGAGTGTCAGCGCCTCGCCAATCTCGTGACGTTGAACTCGGAACGCCTGAACATTTTAGTCAACAACGCGGGAGCGATGTGGCGCGAACCGCTGGCAACGTTCCCAGAGGAAGCCTGGGACACCGTGATCGACATCAACCTCAAGTCGCCGTTCTGGCTGGTGCAAGCGCTGCTGCCCGCACTTCGCAGATCGGGCACCGCCGATGATCCCGCTCGGGTCATCAACATCGGCAGCATCGCCGCCATCCACGTCGCCCAGTCGCCCAACTATTCGTACGCCAGCAGTAAAGCGGCACTTCATCAACTCACCAGAGTGCTTGCCAGGGAACTCGGCCCGCAGCACATCACGGTGAACGCAATAGCGCCGGGCCCCTTCCCGTCGCAGATGATGGCGTCGACGCTCGATGCCATCGGTGACGCGATTGCGGCGGCGGCCCCGCTGCGTCGGCTCGGCCGCGACGACGACATGGCGGGTGTCGCCGTGTTTCTCGCTAGCCGGGCCGGGTCCTACCTCACGGGCACCATCATCCCGGTAGACGGCGGCATCGCGACGACCGCGTCGGGTACTTAGGCGCCGGCGCCAGGCTTTCCAGCGGTCCCTCGTGCACACCTGTAAGCCAGGTCTCAACGCAGTCATCGGGGCACTCGCAGTGCCTCCCTCAGATTGCAGAGCGGGCCTACGGTAAGGGGATGGCCACGATGGATCTACGCGCCGAGATCCGGGAGTTTCTCAGCTCGCGTCGCGCCCGCATCGCACCCGAGCAGGCGGGCCTGACCGCCTACGGCGGCAATCGTCGGGTCAAAGGTCTGCGTCGCGAAGAGGTAGCGCTACTGGCGGGCGTATCTGTCGACTACTACGTGCGCATGGAACGCGGCAGCCTCGCCGGCGCCTCCGACGGCGTGCTCGACGCGTTGGCCTCTGCTCTGCAACTCGACGAGGCCGAGCGTGACCACCTGTTCCACCTCGCACGCCAATCCGGTGGGCCAAGCCGCCCACGCCGGCACAAGCCGGCCGTGACGGTGCGCTCGACACTGCAGCAGATGCTCGACGCCATCTCCGATGCGCCAGCCTGTATCCACAACGGCCGTTATGACGTGCTCGCCATGAACCAACTAGCCCGCGCGCTGTTCTCACCGGTGCTGGCCGATCCGCGACGGCCAGCGAACACAGCACGGTTCGTCTATCTGCACCCCGAGGCGGCCCGAGAATTTTTTGTCGACTACGACCAGATCGTCAGGGACGCGGCCGCGAAGCTGCGCATGGAAGCCGGCCGCAATCCGCACGACGAGGAGCTGATCGCCCTAGTCGGCGAACTGTCAACGCGCAGTGAGCTATTCCGGCAACGGTGGGCATCTCAGGACGTGCGGCTGCACCGGTCGGGCCGCAAGCGTTTGCACCATCCAGTCGTGGGTCAACTCGACTTGGACGTCGAGTCTTTGGAACTGCCCGACGAACCCAACCTGCGCCTCAACGTATACACCGCTGCCGCGGGTACGCCGACCGCGGATGGTCTAGCGCTACTAGCGTCGTGGGCGGCCACCCAACAGATGCTGGCGACCGAACTCTAAGCACCCGCAATCGCTGTTTCCCCCGCGAAGGTGGGTAAAGCGTCGACGTGTTGGATGCTCGGGTGATTCACATCCTTCGGTGCATGGGATTCTTCAGGTTTCGCAGATCCCGAGCACTTCGAGCGGATGTGTAGAGCCAAAGAGGTGGATCCAAGCGCTATTTGGTGACTCAGTTACAGGGCCGCTAGCCGCGCGGACGGTGCAGCCAAACGGTTACTCCGCGGGGTATTCCCAAATGTTCGTATGGTTCAACTCATGGTGATGTACACACACCATCGTCTTGCCCTGCCCATCCGTCGTTGGAGGCGCCCCGAACGGACACTGATCCCCCGGCGCCGGCGACAGCGGCGACAAGACCAACGCGCCAGTAATAAATGCGAATATCATCGTCGCGGTCCTTTCGCTAGCCGCTGTCCCTAGCACGATCTCGACACCAGCAGAGTTCAAAGAACGCGATGCCGTGGTCACGGCGTCACCGTGAGTGTTGTGTCTGGCGATCTCGCGACGCTCTTCACGTTCGTTGATGGGTTGGCGTCGACGGCGTGCTAATCGTGGGTGGTGATGATGGGATTGAGACGTACGTATGTTGCTGTACGTCTCTTTTCTCAAGCAGATCTCTTAGAGACGAAGACCCAGGAGTTATGGGTTTAGTCACCCGGGAGGGTGGCTATTGCATGCCACTGTTAAGTTCGCCTAGATACCAGGTCTCACCTGGGGTGATACTGGTGCGCGATACTGGGATTGAACCAGTGACCTCTTCCGTGTCAGGGAAGCGCTCTCCCGCTGAGCTAATCGCGCCGGGATCAAAAGCTGGAGGTGGAGACGGGAATCGAACCCGTGTGCACGGCTTTGCAGGCCGTTGCCTCACCACTCGGCCACTCCACCGCTGGGATTGATGCCACTTGCACCTTCGAGCGGATGACGGGATTCGAACCCGCGACCCTCACCTTGGCAAGGTGATGCGCTACCAACTGCGCTACATCCGCGCGCCTCGGACGAGATCGTCGCCCGTTGCGAAGCACGACGATAGTCGACGTGAGCGGGCACATACAAATTTCTCGGTACGAGCCGCGTCCAGGCTAGCGCAGACCCCGACAGGCGCACGCGGCCCATGCTGGGGAGCCGGTCCGTGCTAGTCTTCGACGTCGTTCGCCTCTCGGCGCCGGTCCCGTGGCTCAGTGGGAGAGCGTCCGCTTCACACGCGGAAGGTCGCTGGTTCGATCCCAGCCGGGACCACCACAAGTTGGCTGTTCGAGCCCAAATTTTCCCGCCATCGCCCCAGGTCCTTCCGCGATATGGTGTCACGACCAGTGCAAGGCGCACCGGCCTTACTCGCGAGGACAGAGACCGTCGATGGCCGACGTGGATGCAGAGGCGATCCAGCAGGATCTGATCGCCGGGGTCGCCGCGGAACTCGACTTTGAGGGTGTCGAGGAGATCGGGCGCGGCGGATTCGGGGTGGTCTACCGCTGCGCTCAGCCTGAACTGGACCGCCGGGTGGCGGTCAAGGTGCTCACCAACGACCTTGACCCCGACAACCTCGACCGCTTCCTGCGCGAGCAGCGCGCGATGGGCCGGCTCTCCGGTCACCCGCACATCGTCACGGTCCTGCAGGCCGGCACCACCCGCAGCGGCCGGCCGTTCATCGTCATGCCCTACCACGACAAGGGGTCGCTGTGGGGCCTGGTCAGCGGCCAGGGTCCCCTGCCCTGGCCCGAGGTGCTCAGCATCGGCGTCAAGCTCGCCGGGGCGCTGGAGGCCGCGCACCGCTCCGGCATTCTGCACCGCGACGTGAAGCCGGGAAACGTCCTGCTGACCGACTACGGCGAGCCGCAGCTGACCGACTTCGGCCTCGCGCGGATCGCCGGCGGGTTCGAAACCCGCGCCGGGGTGGTCATCGGTTCCCCCGCGTTCATCGCGCCGGAGCTACTCGAAGGCGCCACGCCGACAACCGGTTCCGACGTCTACTCGCTGGCCGCGACGCTGTTCTGCGCGCTGACCGGCCACCCGCCGATGGGCCGGTCGGTTACCGAAATGCTGACGGAACGGGGCGTGCCCGGCGACGTCATCGCCGTGATCGAGACCGGCATGACGCGCGACCCCACGCGCCGGCCGGTCACCGCGCTCGAATACGGCGAGCAGTTGCGCGAGGCGCAACGCCGTCACCGGATCCCCGTCGACACCATGGTCGTGCCGGTAGACCTGGCGGGATCGACAGTCCCGGCGGCCGCATACCGCGCTCGCGAAACCGCGTCGACGCCGCCGGCGCCGGCGACGAAATTCCGTCCCCCCGCCTCGACTCGATCGCTCGTCCCGCGCGACCGCTTGATGGCGCTGCTCCGCGAGGCCGGGCGCCGGCGGCTGATCCTCTTGCACGCGCCGTCGGGATACGGCAAGACCACCCTGGTGGCCCAGTGGCGCGCCGAACTGACCGCCGCCGGCGTGACGGTGGCCTGGCTGACGGTGGACGACGACGACAACAACGTGGTGTGGTTCCTCGCCCACCTGCTCGCCGCGATCCGGCGGGTGCGTCCCGCCCTCGCCGAACCGCTCGAGCAGATGCTCGAACAGCGCGGCGACGAGGCGACCCGCTACGTGTTGACCTCGCTGATCGACGCGATCGACGACCTCGGGGAACCGATCACCCTGGTCGTCGACGACTGGCAGCGGGTGTCCGACCCCCAAGCGATCGACGCCCTGCGCTTCCTGATCGAGCACGGGGGTGATCACCTGCAGATCGTCGTGACCAGCTGGTCGCGCCCCGCCGTGACGTTGAGCAAGCTGCGAGTCCGCGACGAGCTGGTCGAAATCGATTGCGAGAAGCTGCGTTTCGACAATGACGAGGCGCGGTCCCTGCTCAATGACGTCGCGGGGCTGCAGCTGGCCGGAGAGGACGTGGCGGCGCTGACCGCTTCGACGGACGGCTGGGTCGCCGCCCTGCAACTGGCGACGCTGTCCCTGCGGGGCGGCGGCGACGCAGGCGACCTGGTCAGCCGCATGGCCGGCGACGACGAGGCGGTCGAAGAATTCCTCGCCGAGAACGTCCTGGACACCCTGGAGCCCGAGCTGGTCGAGTTCATGATGGCGACCTCGATCACCGAACGAATCTGCGGTGAGCTGGCATCGGTGCTGGCCGAAGTCGGCGGCGGGCACGCCATTCTCGAGGACATCGAGCGGCGCGGCCTGTTCCTGCGCCGCATTGATCATGCCCCGCGATGGTTTCGCTACCACCAGATGTTCGCGGGGTTCTTGCGGCGCCGGCTCGAGCGCGACGATCCCGATCGTCTTGCCGAGCTGCACCACACGGCCTCGGAGTGGTTCGCCGAGCACGACCACATCAGCGAGGCCGTCGACCACGCGCTGGCCGCGGGGGAGACCGCGCACGCGGTCGACCTGGTCGAGCGCCTGGAGACCAGGGCGCTGATCAACCAGTCCCGCATGACGACGTTCCTGGGCCTGGTCGAGAAGCTGCCCCAGCAGCTCGTGGTCTCCCGGCCGCTGTTGCAGCTCGCGTCGGCGTGGGCCAACATCCTGCTGCACCGCAGCGAGGCCACCGAGGCCGCGCTGGAGCGCTTCACCGTCGCGCTGGCCAGGGCGGACCTGCCAGAGGCGAGGCGCGCGGACCTGACCCTGGAAGCCAGCGTGGTGCGGGCGGTGGCCGAGATCTATGCCGACCGGACCGACGGGCTGGAGGAACTGTTGGCCGACGTTGTGTCCCGCGCGGACGAGCTGCGTCCCGTGCTGCCGCAGGCCGCCGCCACCGCGTTGGCGTTCGCGGCGATCTACCGCTTCGATCTGCCGGCCGCGCAGCGACTCCTGGCGTGGGCGGAGCCCTTCAACGAGCAGGTCGGCGCGGTGGGCGCCGTCTACTCGTGCAGCTGGGCCGGCATCGCAGCCCGCCAGCGGCTCGACATCCCGCTCGCGCTGCGCAAGTTCCGCGAGGGTTTCGAGATCGGTTCGGCCGTGGGCTCGCACTCCTACGCGGCCCGCATCGCCGGCGCGGTGCTCGGCGAATTGCTCTACGAGACAGGCGAATTGGACGAGTCGGCCGCGCTGCTGGAGGAGAGCTATCACCTCGGTCCGGAAGGCGGCGGGGTGGACTACCTGGCTGCTCGCTACGTCGTCGGCGCCAAAGTCAAAGCCGCGCAGGGCGATCGCGACGAGGCGATCGGCCGCCTCGACGCCGGGATGGCGGTGGCCGAGAAGCTGCGGCTGCCGCGCCTGGCGGCCGCCATCAACCACGAGCGGGTCAGGCTGGGGCTGAAACTCGAACCCTCGGAGGCCGACCGGCTGCGGGCCGCCGGCGACGTGCCCCGGGACGGGAACGGGATCGCCACCGTCACCGCCGAGCTCGACGCGGCCTCCGGCATCCGGCTGCTCGCCCGAAGCCGCGCCCGAGACGACCGCGACCGGGCATGCCGGAACGCCGTCGCGCTGCTGGCCGGCATCGACGCGGCCGCCCGGCCGCTGGCGAACCTGCAGGCCCGCCTGCTGCTGGTCGAAACCCTCACCGCCGCCGGACGTCCCGCCGACGACGACCTCGCGCTGGTGCGTGCCCAGTGCACCCAACACGGATTGCCGCGGCTGCTCATCGACGCCGGCCTCGGCTGACGGCAGACAACACACACAAAGGACGGTGGAGCATGGTAGGCAACCAAGAAGGCATCGCAATCCTGAAACTCGAGTGCCCACAAGGCCATCCCGTCGGGAGGCTGCTCAAGGAGGCCCCCCATCAGGCGGTCGCCTTCGACCCGGGCGCCCAAGTGGGGCCCCGCCGCTTCTGGCCGGACGAAGACGACCAGCCCAGGTTCACCGCTCGATGCCGGTTCTGCGACAAGCCGGTGGGCGAGGCCACGACCGCGCTGCAGAACCAACTGGCCACCCTGATCGACGACGCGTCCGTGGCCAGCGCGACGGCCACGCTGCCGTACCTGTAGGTCGTGGCGGCTACTGTAAGAGCGACAGTAGCGACCGATGAGAGGAATCCCGTGGCCCAGGTTCCCCCGGCCCAGCACGACACCCCCCGCCCGCCGGAGGGGGATTGGCTCGGCACGCCGTATCTCACCCTCGAGCGGCACGGGTCGATCGCGGTGTGCACCATCGACCGCCCCGAAGCGCGCAACGCCCTGAGTCCCGCGATGTACTTCGGGATCCGTTACGCCGTCGGACGTGTCGCGGAGGACCCGGACCTGGCCGGGCTGCTGATCACCGGGACCGGGGACGTGTTCGCGCCCGGCGGTGACATGGGCGGCGGGGGAGCCACCGACAACTGGATCACCTTCGGCGGCGCGCTGGGCATGGACGTCACGCCGTTTGACACGGTGCGCACGTCGGCCAAACCCGTCGTCTCCGCGGTCAACGGCCTGTGCCAGGGCGGCGGGTTCCAGATCGCGCTGTGCAGCGACCTGTCGATCGTCAGCGAACGGGCCACCTTCCGCGTCCCCGAGCTGTTCCGCGGCTACGCCGACACCTACTACAGCCAGATGCTCACCCGCGTCATCGGGCCGGTGCGCACCCGCGACCTGATGTTCACCGGGCGGGTGCTGACCGCCGCGGAGGCCCTGGACTGGGGCCTGGTCACCCGCGTCGTGCCGCACGAGGACCTGCTGGACACCGCGAAAGAGCTACTCGCGCAGTGTTGTCGGACCGCGCCGCGGGCCCGCGGCGTGATCAAGTCGAGCATCGACAGCTACCTGGGTCTCTATGACCGCATCGGCATGACCAGCAGCCTCAGCGACGCCGAGGCCCGCGAGGGTTTCCGCGCGTTCAAGGAGCGCCGTTCACCCGACTGGGTGCACCCCGATCTGCGGGTCGAGGGACGGCTATAGGTCGATCCACTCTCCGTGCGGGGCGACCCGCAGCCGGTCGCCGATCCCGGCCTGGTCGAAGGCCGCCGCGAATTCGCCGGCGCCCTCGCTGAAGTGGGCCCAGCCGTCGACGTGGGCGGGTATGACGACGCGGGCGCCCAGGATCTCGGCGGCGGCGGCCGCGCGCGCCGAGGTCAGCGTCAGCGGCCGGCCGCGCTCCTTGGCCGGCACGCTCGCCGCGCCCGCGAACAGCACCGCGACGTCGATGACGCCCACCCGGTCGGCCACGTCCTTGACCGCCGCCATCGAGGCGTTGTCGCCGCTGAGGTACACGGTGGGCAGGCCGGGCCCGGACAGCACGAAGCCGGTCACCTCGCAGTTGACGTGCCCGCTGGCGTCGCGCTGCCCGTCGGCCGGCCCGTGAACCGCCGGAACCGCTTGCACCGCAAGCGATCCGGACAGCTCGTAGGTCTGCCAGGGCGCGACCCCCACCGTGGGTGGTCCCAGCCGGGCGGCGCCACCGGGGTGGGTGAGCACCAGCGGCGCGGCCAGGGCCATGCGGCGACCGTCGTCGTCGAGGTTGTCGGGATGCTGGTCGTGGCTGATCAACACCGCATCCACCGGGCCGAGCGCGTCGGCGTTCACCGCCGGCCCGGCGAGCTTGGTCAGGTATGCGTGCACACCGGGCGGGTCGAACGTCGGGTCCATCACGATCCGCCGGCCGGCGATGTCGACCACCGTGGTCGGCCCGCCCAGCACACTGATCGCACGATCGCGCCGTTGCGCGTCGACCGCGGCGCTCATACGCCCCGCCCCCGGCCACGCCAAAACGGTTCGCGCAGAGCGGATTTCAGGATCTTCCCGCTCGCGTTGCGGGGCAGCGATTCCACGAAGTCCACCGTCCTCGGGCACTTGTAGCCAGCGAGGTGCTGACGGCAGAAGCCGATGACGTCTTGCGCGTCGGTCTCGCCGTCGGCCACGACGATCGCCTTCACCGATTCACCCCAGAAGTCGTCGGGGACACCGATCACCGCGGCGTCGGTGATCGCGGGGTGCTCGATGAGCACGCTTTCCACCTCGGGCCCGTACACGTTCTCGCCGCCGGTGATGATCATGTCCTTCAGGCGGTCTTCGATGTAGACGTAGCCGTCCGCGTCCAGGCGCCCCACGTCGCCGGTGCGCACCCAGTCCTCGTCGGTGATCGTCTCGGCGGTCGCCTCCGGCCGGTTCAGGTAGCCGGTCATGTTCTGGTTGCTCCGCACCCAGATCTCGCCCGCCTCGCCGGCGGCCACCGCGGCGCCCGTCTCGGGATCCACCACCCGAATCTCGGTGCCCAGCACCGCCTTTCCGGCCGCCAGCTGCAGGTGTGGGCGCGCGGAATCGCGGTGGTCGTCGTCGCTTAGCGCGGTGACCGCCCCGCACAGCTCCGTCTGGCCGTACACCTGCACGAAACGGGTGTCGGGCCAGGTCGACAGCGCCCGGTGCAGCAGCGGCAGCGGCATCGGCGCGGCCCCGTAGACGATGTAGCGCAGGCCGGCGATCGTGGCGTGCGCCGCCTCGCCGGCGTCGAGGAACCGGGCGATCACCGGCGGGACGAAGAAGGCGTGGGTGGCGCCGGCCCGCACGGCGCCCGTGAGGGCGGCGGCGTCGGGTTCGCGGGTCATGATGGTGGGCACACCGGCCCGAATCCCGAACAGCGCGTAGCCGATTCCGCCGACATGGAACAGCGGCATGGCGACGAGGTTCGCGTCCCCGTCGTCGAAGGGGAAGGCCGGCGCCAGGTTCGCCGCGTGGTTGACCAGCGCACGCTGGCTCAGCAACACGCCCTTCGGGCGCCCCGTGGTGCCCGAGCTGTAGATCACCAGCGCGGTTTCGCTCTCGTGCACGTCGATGTCGCGCTCCGTGGGAGACGCGGCCGCCAGCAGGGATTCGTACTCGTCACCCACCACTACGATGCGCTCCACCCCCGGCGCGCGTGCGGCGGCCGCCTCGGCCGCGGCCCGCAGCTCGGCGCCGACGAAGAGCAGCCGCGCCCCGCTGTCGTCGAGCACGTGCACGAGTTCGTCGCCCATCGCGCGCCAGTTGACGACGGTGGTCACGGCCCCGATCGACGCCGCGGCGAACAGCACCTCGAGGCAGGCGGGGTGGTTCTTGTCCAGGAACGCGACGCTCTGACCGCGCCGCACACCGGCGGCGCGCAGCGCGCCGGCCGCACGGCGGATTCGCGCGGCCCAGTCGGCCCAGGACCACTCCAATTCGCCGTAGCGGATCGCGACGGCGTCGGGCCGCTGCTGTGCGTGCCGATCGACGAATCCCGCCAGCGTCTCCGTGGTGTTCGCCGTGGTGTCGGCTGGTGGCATGAGGCCCCTCCGAGGTCGGTTTGCTCCATTCTGCGATAGCGATCATGCCAGGACGTGCGGGCGGCCTGCCCGGTCCGCTGGGAGGTTCCGCCTACCACTGGTCACCAACAAGTCCTGGCGCAACGGTCGCCGCGGTCGCACGATCGAGCCATGCCAGCAAGGACGCGTCTGCCACCACTGCCACCGGCCACGTTGAGCGCTGATCAACGGGAGCTCTATGACGACATGGCGGCGATGATCGAAGACCACTTCGGGGAACTCATTGCCCGCCGCGAGGACGGTGCCCTTATCGGCCCCTTCAACGGCTGGCTGCATTTCCCGAATTTCGGGAAGCCGGCCTGGGCCTTCAACAAGGCGCTATGGGAGCACAGCGTGCTGCCCGCCACGGTCCACCAGCTGGTGATCATGGTGACCGCCGCCAAGTTCGGTGCTCGCTACGAGATCTATGGCCACGAGTACTTCGCCCGACGCGCGGGGCTGCCCGACCGGACGATCGCGACCATCGCCGCCGGCGAGCGGCCCAGCGACCTCAGCAGTGACCAGGCGGTCGCCTACGACATGGCGGCGGCGCTGAACCGTGGCGGGGCGCTGGCCGAGACGACGTACCAGGCGGCGCGACGTACGTTCGGTGAGCAAGGCCTCGCCGAAATCGTTTTTCTTGTCGGCTGCTTCTCGATGGTGGCCGTCACCCTCAACGCGTTCGATGCGTCGGTTCCGGGACGCGAGGGGGACGGCGAATAGTACTGTACGCCTTGCTGATTCGCCTGAACCAGTTCGCATCCCTCATTCCATCGAGCGGATCATCATCCCGCCGTCGTCCACGGCCTGCGGGGTCGCGTTGTTGTTCTGCCGGAAGTCGATGAACGCCGACCGCTGGTTGGACGTGTTCAGCAGCTCGGTGAACGTGCCCAGGACGGGAATCGGGCCCTCCGGGGCCGGCACGTCGGCCGTGTAGTCGATGGACGCCTGCTGTTGAAAGTTCGCGCTCTGCAGCGGCCGGGTGTCCGGCGCGGTCAAAGTCTTCATCTCGCCCAGGCCGGAAGATGACGCGTACTCGCTCATGTCGGCCTGCAACACCGCACCGACATCCGTCGCGCCGGCGGGCTTGACCGCGACCCGCAGCTGCGCGCTGCCGTCGGCGTTGCTGAGCGCCACCCAATTCGGCCCGCGGTGCCCGAGCGTCCAGCCGGGCGCGGGGACGATCGAGACGCCGTCGGCAACATCGACCGGATCGGCCGAGGCGAGCCGCACCGGCGCCGCATGGGTGGTCGGGAAGAGGACGACCGCCGCGGTCACGGCGGTGGCGACGGCCAGGCGGGCGGCTGCCCGCCGCGGGCGTATTGGCTGGGGGGTCGACATGTGTGGCTCCTGCTCAGGCTCTGGGCGAACGGGGGGATTCGCCCGCCGGTTCTAACGATCTCCCCGCAAGCGGGCCGGTGTCCAAGACCGCGGCACTATTTGGTGATAGCTCTCCTCTATCGAAACCGGCTTCGGCGGCGGACCGGTGTGTCAACATGTCTGCGGCCCAACCGACCTTCGACCGAGGGGACCAGACGTGGCGAACCCTGACCGTGCCCGCTCACGCACCTTCGTCGTGACGGGCGCCGCGTCCGGAATCGGCCTGGCGACCGCGCGGCGCCTACTGGCCGAAGGGGGCACGGTGATCGGCGCCGACCTGACCGCCGCGCCCGACCTGGGGCCGGGGTTCACGTTCGTCACCGCCGACGTCACCGACGAGGCGGCGATCGCTGCGGTGCTCGCCGCCGTGCCCGACCGCCTGGACGGCGTGCTGCACGCCGCCGGGGTCGCCGGCGGCGGCCCGGTCCACCTGCTCGACAGGGCCGAGTGGGACCGGGTCATCGGGATCAACCTGACCGGCACGTTCCTGGTCGCCAAGGCGGCGCTGGCCCGGATGATCGAGCAACCCCGGGTCGACGGCGAACGGGGTTCGCTGGTGACCGTCGCCAGCGTCGAGGGCCTGGAAGGCACGGCGGGTGGCAGCTCGTACAACGCGGCGAAGGGCGGCGTCGTCCTGCTCACCAAGAACATCGCGCTCGACTACGGACCGAGCGGCATCCGTGCCAACGCCATCTGCCCCGGCTTCATCGAAACGCCGATGGCGCAAAGCGTGTTCGGCCTGCCGGGCATGGAGGGCCCGCTGCACTCCATCACCGAAGAACACGCCTTGCAACGGCTGGGGCAGCCGGAGGAGGTCGCGGCCATGGCGGCGTTCCTGCTGTCGCCCGACGCCTCCTTCGTCAGCGGCCAGGCAATCGCCGTCGACGGCGGCTACACCGCAGGCCGCGATCACGGTGTCGTGAAACTCTTCGGCTTTCCCGAATAGCGCTTTAAGATTCGCGCATGGTCACTCCCGACGAGGCGATCGAGGCGATCCGAGGCACCGGCGGTGCCCAGCCGGGTTGTCGCGCGCTGCACGCCAAAGGCACGCTCTACCGCGGCACGTTCACCGCGACCCCGGACGCGGTCATGCTTTCGCGCGCAAAGCATCTCGACGGCTCGACGGTCCCGGCGCTGATCCGATTCTCCAATGGCGCGGGCAATCCCAAGCAGCGCGACAATGTGCCGGGGATCCGCGGGATGGCGGTGAAGTTCACGCTGCCCGACGGCTCCACCACCGACGTGTCGACGCAGACCGCCCGGCTGTTCGTCTCGAGCACGCCCGACGGATTCGTCGATCTGCTCAAGGCGATGCGGCCCGGCCTGACCACGCCGCTGCGCATGGCCAAATACTTCCTCACCCATCCGCGGCTGCTCGGCGCGCTGCCGGTGGTGCGCGACGCCAACAAGATCCCGGCCAGCTACGCGACCACCGAATACCACGGCTTGCACGCATTCCGCTGGGTCGCCGCCGACGGCAGCGCCAGATTCGTTCGCTACCATCTGGTTCCGGCTGCCGCGCAGAACTACCTGTCCGCGTCGGCCGCCCACGGCGAGGGTGCGGACTTCCTCACCGACGAGCTGAATGCGCGCCTGGACAGCGGGCCGGTGCGGTTCGAATATCGCGTGCAGATCGCCGGTCCCGCCGACTCCACGGTCGACCCGTCCGCGGCATGGCAGAGCACTCAGATCGCGACCGTCGGCACCATCGAGATCACCGGCCTGGAGACCCAACGCGAGCACGGCGGCGACATCGTCGTGTTCGACCCGATGCGGGTGACCGACGGCATCGAACCCTCCGACGACCCGGTCCTGCACTTCCGGACGCTCGCGTATTCGGCGTCGGTCAAGCTGCGCACCGGCGTCGACCGCGGGGCCGAGGCGCCGCCCGCCTGACCGGGAAACCCCCGCCCGCACTCGCCCGCGGGCCGAAACCGGCGGCAGGCTAAGGTTTTTCTTCAGTGTCGCCTTCCCACATGCTCTTGATCTGTTTGGCCGGGCTCGGCGCGGGCGCCATCAACGCGCTCGTCGGGTCCGGCACCTTGATCACGTTCCCGACTTTGGTCGCCCTCGGCTTCCCGCCGGTCACCGCCACCATGTCGAACGCCATCGGCCTGGTCGCCGGCAGCGTGTCGGGCACCTGGGGCTACCGCGCCGAGTTGCGCGGTCAATGGAATCGCCTGCGCTGGCAGCTGCCCGCCTCGTTGGCCGGCGCGGTGCTGGGCGCCTTCCTGTTGCTGCACCTGCCGGAGAAAGTCTTCGCCGAGGTGGTGCCGGTGCTGCTGGTGCTGGCTTTGGTGCTGGTGGTCGTGGGCCCACGGATCCAGGCGTGGACCGGCCGGCGCGCCGAGGTAGCCGGCCGCTCACCCGAACACATCACCCCCGGCCGCATGGCGGTCCTGGTGCTCGGCACGTTCGCCGTCGGCGTCTACGGCGGCTATTTCACCGCCGCCCAGGGCATCCTGCTGGTCGGGGTGATGGGCGCGCTGCTGCCGGAGTCGGTGCAGCGCATGAACGCCGCCAAGAACCTGCTCACGCTGGTGGTGAATGTGGTTGCCGCCGTGGCCTATACGTTGGTGGCGTTCGACCGGATCAGCTGGCCGGCCGCCGGGCTGATCGCGGCGGGCTCACTGGTTGGCGGACTGATCGGGGCGCGGTACGGGCGGCGGCTGTCGGGCAACGCGCTGCGGGCGACGATCGTGGTGGTCGGCCTGATCGGGCTGTACCGACTGGTCGCCGTGGCGTGACCGAGGCGCGGGCCGCATCGGCTGTGCGTTCACGGCTTTGAGTGTGCGCCCAGGGAGGGCCCGCCCGGCGTGTCGCCGCCCTGGGCGCACGCGCAAGTGAACAGAGGCGCGGCAACCGGTTCAGTCCAGCGTGGCGGCGGCCACCTCGTCGATGACGTCCCTCACCTCGCCGCGCTTGCGCCACGCCCGCCGCTGGCGCATCGCCCCGTTGCCCTGGGCTGCGACGCGGTCGAGTTCGCTTACGACGCGGCCATATTCGCCGAGCGTCTCCAACGCCGGCCGCACGCGTTGCACGAGGGCGCCCAACTGATCGCGCGCGGACACGGCTCCGCGGCCGTGGACCAGGTCGAGCGTGCGTCCGGCGAGGCCGTCGTGGGCGGCCTTCCAGTAGGCCGCGCGCAGGGCCGCCGGGGGAAGCCGCCCGGGCTGGTCGTCCTCGAGTGCCGTCATCACCGCGGCCCGGACCAGCGTCGCGAGCAACACCGTCTCGGCAACCGTCGCCGGCACGTCGGCGACCCGCACCTCGATCGTCGGGAAATTCTCCGACGGGCGCACGTCCCAATAGACCATCTTGCGGTCCAGGATGACCTCGCTGTCGATCAGCATCCGCACCGTGCGGTCGTAGTCGTCGGGGGAGGGGAAGAAGGGCGGGGGCCCGGCCACCGGCCAGCGCCGCCACAGTACGCTGCGCCAGCTGGCGTAGCCGCTGTCGGCGCTGCGGTAGATCGCCGAATTCGCCGACAGCGCAAGCAATGACGGCAGCCACGGCCACAGCCAGTTACTGACGTGAATGGCGGCCGCACGGTCGGGAACCTGCACGTGCACATGGCAGCCGCAGATGCCTTGCTCGTGGGCGACCATCCCGTACTCGGCGCCGATACGCCGATAACGCGGGGTGTCGGTGACGGGAAACTCGTGGGGCGTGGCGGGCGGAAGCCCGGCCGCGAGCAGCCGCAGCCCCACCGACTCGGCCGCCTCGGCGGCCGTGCGCCGCAACCGGGACAATTCCTCGCCGAGTTCCGAGCTGGTCGCCACGACACTGGAGGTGGTCTCCACCTGGCAGCTGCTCAGTTCCAGCTGCAACTCGACGCCCCGGCGTTGGGCCGCGGCGGCCACATCGCCGTTTCGCGGAGCCGGTTCGCCCGTTCGCGGGTCGACGAGGAGAAATTCCTCTTCCGCTCCGAAGGTGGGAGGGTCGCTCATCCCGTCGGGGGCGGGCCGATCAGTGGCGGCGCTGCCCCGTCACCAACGGGCCGCGGACGCCAGCGCGGAGTCAGCGGTCGGGTAGATGGGCAGCAGCGCGGACAGGCCGCACGCGTCGACGATGCGGGCGACGATCGGCTCGCGGCTGACCAGGCGCAGCTCGACGCCGCGGTTCTTGCAGCGCTTCGCCTCGTCGGCCAGCACCGCGAAGGCGCAGCAGCCCATGAATTCGAGGCCCGTGACGTCAATGACCAAGGGCCCCGGCGCGGCGACGATGCCGGCGACCTCGCTGATCAGCTGGCGCCAGGTGTGCTCATTGCAGGCGTCGACCTCCCCGCCCGCGTAGATCAGCACCGCCGGTCCGCTGCGATCGGCTGTCGCGCGCAGCGTGCTGTTCGGATCGCCCAACTCATAGACCAGCTTGGTGCTCAGCATGAGGTGGGTAGTTGTCATAGGTTCTGCAATGGCCGAGCTCATCGTGGCCTCCTAATCGACTCGCGTCTCACGACGCTGCGATGGATGCCCGTCCTGCCGTCTGAAGACAGACTCTTCGCGGAGTGCGAATCTCATTTCTATAACAAGACAGGTCGGTCTGTCTACATGTCCTGGCTAAGAGTATGTTGTGCGTTGTTATGACAACTTCCGATGTCGGAACGCCTCCCGCGTCGGCTCGTCAACGCATCTTGACCGCCGCATATGACCTGTTCAGCCGACGTGGAATCCGTGCTGTCGGCACGGAGGAGGTGATCGAGAGGGCCGGCGTCGCCAAGGCCACGCTGTACCGGCATTTCGCCACCAAAAACGACCTCGTGCTGGCCGTGCTGCAGCGGCGCGAGGAGGTGTGGACCCACGGCCTGATCGAGGAGCAGTCCCGCCAGCGCGCCGACACGCCCGAGGAGCAGTTGCTCGCGATCTTCGACGTCATGCACGACTGGATCCAGCTGCGCGACGGCTACGAGGGCTGCTCGTTCATCAACGTGCTGCTGGAGCTCGGTCCCGACTCCCCGGCCGGGCAGGCCTGCATCGTCCACATCGACCACGTCCGCGACATCGTGCGCCAGCGCGCCGTCGCGGCGGGGCTGATCGACGTCGAGGACTTCGCCTCGTCCTGGCACATCCTGATGAAGGGCGCCATCGTGTTGGCGGCCGTCGGCGACACCGACGCGGCTCTGCGCGCCCGCCGGATGGCGGTCGGTCTGATCGAAGAGCACCGGCCGGTGGTGCCCGGGGATCTCGGCGAGGCGGCCAGCTGAGCCGCTGGGGTCAGGCCGCGGTGTTCTCGGCCTTGCGGTAGTGCTCTTCCTCGAGTTCGGCGATGGCCCGCGAGGTGCGTTCCCGCAGCGCGAAGGCGGCGATCAAGCCGCAGACGATGGCGATGACGAGTGCGATCCAGGAGAACCGCTCCAGCCAGCGCTCGGCGGCCATCCCGGCGAAGTACACCACCGCGGTGGTGCCGCCGGCCCAGCAGATGGCGCCCGAGACGTTGGCCGCCAGGAAGCGCGGGTAGTGCATCTTCAGCGCCCCGGCGAGTGGCCCGGCGAAAATCCGCAACAGGGCGATGAAGCGGCCGAAGAAAACCGCCCGAACTCCCCAGCGGTTGAACAACTTTTCGGCCAACGCGACGTGTCCGGGACCGAAATGTTTGGGGAACCGCCGGCCCAGGCGGTCGAAGAGCGGCATGCCGAACTTGCGTCCGATCGTGTAACCGATCGAGTCGCCGACCACGGCGCCGATCACCGCGGCGACGCCCACGCCGATCGGGTTGACGGGCAGGTCGTCGTGCGAGGCCATCAGGGCCGCGCTGACCAGGATGATCTCGCCGGGAAGGGGGATGCCCAGGCTTTCGAGCCCGACCACACCGCCGACCACCAGGTAGATCGCGAGCGGTGGGATCGCGTGCAGCAAAGCCTCGACGTCCATGCGTCCAGGATGCCTGACCGTCCGGCGATACGCGCCCTAAACCCTCCGGTTCGCGTCGGCCGGCCTGCTCGGCGTGCCGAGGCTCTCCAGCTGTGGGCGCTTGGGCTCCCGACCGTCGGCCGACGACAGGCCGCGCAGCCGGCGCCAGATCCACGGGAAGAAGCTGTCCTGCGTCCAGCGCAGCTGCTCGTACGCGCCGGTGGTGCGCGAGCGGCGCCGGGCGTCGGGAGTTGTGTGGGCCCAATCATGGTTGCTGCCAGGCAGATTCAGTGCCTCGGCGGCCGCCGCGGCGAACAGCATGTGTCCTTTGCTGGAGGCGTGCACCCGGTCGATGGCCCAGGTGTCCAGCTCGCGCATCGACGGCGCGTTGTACAGGTCGACGAGCCCGAACCCGTAGCGGTCGGCGGCCGCCGTGATCGCCGCGTTGATGCGGGCGAGACGGCCCGACACCAGCCGTCCGAGTGGGAGGAATTGCGCGACGTTCGGGAAGGTCGTCGTCACCACCGTGGCCCCGGACCCGGCCAGCGCGGCGTAGACGTGTTCGAGGTCGGCCAGGGCCGGGCCGAACGACCGGCCCGGCTGGATGACGTCGTTCATCCCGGCGCACACCGTGATCAGGTCCGGCTGCATCGCCAGGGCCTGCGGAACCTGCTCGTCCAAGACGTCGGCGATCCGCTTGCCGCGGATCGCGAGGTTGGCGTAATGCAGGCCGGGGTAGTGCGCATCCACCATGGCGGCGAGCCGGTCGGCAAAGCCGAGGAGACCCACGACGTCGTCGCCGTCCCATAAGCCCTCGGTCTGGCTGTCCCCGATGGCGACGTAACGGCGATATCCGCAAGGCATAGCCCCGTACACGAAGCCGAGAATAATAGCCATCGCATCCCCGGTGCGGGAAGCGCGGCCACCCACGCGCCCGACGCGGGTCACCGCCCGTCGACTAGCGTCGGTGGGCATGGCGATGCCTTTGAAGGGCAATGCAATTCACGCGGGCCGGCGGGGAAACGTCGCGATCGGTGTTCTCGTCGCCGTGGCCCTGTTCGTGGCGGGGCTGCTGTGGGCGAAGTGGCTGCCTTACGCCGGCAAGGCCGCCACGGCCCGTCGCACCCACCACTGGTCGGGATCGAGCGTTCTCACGGTGGGCGGCGTCCACCCCGGCGATCGACCGGCCTGGCACGCCGCGGCGACCTTCTTCCACGCCTACGTGGCGTCGATCTGGCCGGCGTTGGTGGCCGCGCTGCTGATCAGCGCCTCGGTGCAGGCGTTGCTCCCGCGCCCGTGGCTGCCGCGCGTGCTGAACCGTCGCGCTCCGCTGTCCAGTGCGCTGGCCGGCGGGGTCGCCGGCATGCCGTCGATGATGTGCACGTGTTGCGCCGCCCCGGTCGCCGTCACCCTGCGGCGCAACGGCGTCACACCGGCGGCGGCCATCGCCTACTGGCTGGGGAACCCGCTGCTCAACCCGGCGGTGCTCGTTTTCCTGCTCTTCGTCGCTCCCTGGCAATGGAGCCTGACGCGCGTGGTCGTCGGCATCGCGACGGTGCTCGGGGTCGGGGCCGCGGTGGGATTGCTGTCCCGGCCGGACGGCGTAGTCCCGGCGCCTGACGCGAGCCCGCCTTCGGTTGGCGACGAGAGCGGGGGCAGGCCGCGCCGGTTCGTGCGGGCGCTGCTGTGGCTGGTGCTGTTTTTGCTGCCCGAGTACGCGGTCCTGGTGCTCGTGGTCGGGGCGTTCCGCGGTTTCCTGCTCACCTTGGGGCAACCGGCGCACCGTGGGCTGCTGCTGGGCCTGCTGCTCGTCCTGGTCGTCGCGATCGCCGGCACGCTCATGGTCATCCCGACGGCGGGGGAGATCCCGATCCTGCAAGGGCTGGCCCTGCTGGGCGCGTCGTCGGGGACGATCGGTGCGCTGCTGATCACCCTTCCGGCGGTGAGCGTTCCGGGCGCCGCGATGGTCGCCCGCAGCTTCGGGTGGAAGGCCACCGCGACCGCGACCGGCATCGTTGTCGCTGCGGGAATCCTCGGCGCTGTGGTGCTCAGCTTGCTGTGACTCGCAACCGGCGCGAGTACCTTCACTGTCATGGCGAGAAAGGGCGAGCGGGCCGCCGAAGCCCCGGCCGCCGATTCGCTTGCGCCGCAGTATCCGATCGAGTCGGTCGACAACGCGCTCAAGCTGCTTCTGCTGCTGGGCGAGCAACCCCAGATCCGGTTGAGCGAAGCCACCCGCTACCTGGGTGTGGCGTCGTCCACCGCGCATCGGTTGCTGGCGATGCTGGCCTATCGCGGGTTCGTCCGGCAGGACCCGGTGTCCAGGGCCTACCTGCCCGGCCCGGCGCTGACCGGCGTCGCGTTCGCCATCTTCGGCCGCATCGACATCCAGCGAGCGGCCACCCCGGTCATGCGCGGCCTCGGCGAACAGCTGCGCGAGACGATTCACGTCGGGATGTTGGACGGGGCCAGCGTCCGGTTCGTCGCCGCTGTCGAGGGCCCGGCCGCGGTCCGGGTGGCGTCCCGGCTGGGCCGCAGCATGCCGGCGCATTGCACCTCGACGGGCAAGGTCATGCTGGCGCAGCTGCCCGAGGCGGAGTTGCGTCAGCTGCTGCCGCGAGAACGGTTGCAGCGCATCACCTCGTCGTCGATCGGCAGCCGGACCGAACTGGAGGCCGAGCTCGCCGCCATCCGCGAGCGCGGCTACGCCATCAACCGGGAGGAGAGCGAGGAAGGCGTCGCGTCGGTCGCGGTGCCGATACCCACCCGGGCGCCGGGCCTGCGGCTGGCGCTCAATGCCGCCGCACCCCAGAACCGGCTCGACGCCGCCCGCTATGCCACGGTGGCCGCCGCACTTGTCAAGGCGGCCAAGGAGATTGGCGACCAGCTCGGCTGAGTCCGCCTCCAGTTACCTCCGGTGCCCCGGTCGCAGGAACACATCGTCGAGCGTCACCGTGCGCAGCCCGCGGGCTCGGATGATGTCGACGAGCTGCCCGTACACATGGGTGGCCGGTGGATGGTTGAGGTGGCCGATCACGATGTTCTGCGGGAGGAACGACTGGTAGGCCATCCGGACGATCTGGTCCTCGGAAACCAGCGCGGAATCCCGTAAGTCGCCGGACCACAAGGTGGTCACCTCATAGCCCAGCCCGGCGGCCACGGCGGCGACCGCGGCGTCGTGATGGCCGTACGGGGGCCGGAAGTACGGGGTGGCGTCAACGCCGTACGTGTTCCGCAGGAACGCGTCGGTGCGAGCGAGTTCGTCGGCGATTTGGGCCTTCGAGAGCCGAGTCAGGTCGGGATGTGTCCACGTGTGATTGGCCAGCTGGATCTGCCCGGAGTCGACCAGGGGTCGAAGCAGGCCCGCGTTGTCGGTCCACGAGTGGTAGGCGCCGGTAACGAAATACGTGAGCCGCACCCCGGTGTCCCGCGCGAATTGCGTGTACAGCCGCACCACGTCGGTGTCGGCGCCGTCGTCGACCGTCCAGGCCAGGAGATTGCCGTTGCCCGGAAGCCTGTTCAGCACACCGCCACCGGGTAGCGCGACGCGCGATCGAGGGTCCGGCGGGGGCGACAACGGCGCGGGTCCGGCAACATCACCCAGCGCCACGCACTCGTCAGGCCCGCCGGCGGCGACGGCCACCGTCGCGGCCAGCGCGGCCAGGAACCGGCGCCGGTCCAGTTCGGCCACGTCCATACTCCTCGGCCGTCGGCGCCTTTCGGGCACCGCGAAATTCGGGTCAGCTCGCGGGACAGACTAGGTGCACAGGTAGTTGGGTCCGGCCAGGTAAGGCGAGTGTCCGCCGACCGATACGAACCTGTGACGCAAGCTCAGTCAACCGGCAACCACAAACTTGAGTAGTCTTACGGATCCGGCGGGCAGCGCTCTGCCGCAGGCTGTTTGGCATGACCGTTCCCAACAGCATGTCCAAGACCACCGCCGCGTTTTTCGTTCAGGCCGCCGCCGCGTTCGCGATCAGCTTCGTGACCGCGCTGGGCGGGATCTACCTGCTTCCGCTCGACGCGTGGCAGCGAGGCTTCCTCGGCATCACCTTCCTGTTCTTGGTGTCGAGCGCGTTCACCCTGGCCAAGGTGATTCGCGACCAGCAGGAGGCCGCGACGGTGCGGGTGCGCCTTGACGAAGCGCGCATCGAGAGACTGCTGGCCGACTACGACCCGCTCAACGCCGCCGCGAACTGAGTAGTACTACTCAGGCCCGACGCGTAGAACTGCGCGGGCGCGGGCCCGCCCGACCGGCAATGCTTGGTCCATGGCATCCGAGACAGCACTTCACCTAAGTCGTATCGCCTAATCACGTTATCCCGCAACAGCTTTCCCGAAAGGTCCGATAACATCCCATGGCAACTCTCACGAGATTCCCCGGCGTCGCCGAGGTGGCGGCGGCCACTCCCGCCGACCGCGACCGCGTCCTGGACGTCATCCGCATCACGTCGCTGATCGGTGTGGTGCTCGGCCACACCGTGATGGCCATCAGCATCATCAAAAACCACGTGTTGATCTGGGACAACCTGCTGACCACCTCGGTGGTGTTCCAGGCTGCGACCTGGCTCCTGCAGATCATGCCGCTGTTCTTCTTCGCCGGCGCCGCGGCCTGCCTGTCGTCGTGGTCCGCCGGCACGAACTGGGGTGACTGGCTGATGAAACGCTGCACCAGACTGTTCCGGCCGGTGTTCTACTACCTGGCGTTTTGGGCTGTGGTGCTGACGGTGCTGTATCGAGCTCTGCCGCAACACATTTACGAGCCGGTGGCCGGTGTCAGCACGCAGCTGCTGTGGTTCTTGGGGGCCTACGTGCTGGTGCTGGCCGCCATGCCGGTGCTGCACCGCATCACCACCGCGGGGCGTCTCGCCGCCGCTGTGGCCTGCGTCTATGGGACCATCGCGGTGATCGACGCCATCAGGCTGCACTGGCCGGCCATGATGCCCCTGGGTTACCTCAACCTGGCCGTCTGGCTCATCCCCGCCATGTTCGGCATCGCCTACCGTCGCCGGCTGCTCAGCGGGCGTGCCGCACTGGCCGTCGCGGCGATCGCGTTCGCCGTCGACGTCGCACTGGTGGCCTGGGGTCCGTATCAGATCAGCATGGTCGGCACCGGTGATCACCGCCTGTCCAACACCAGCCCGCCCTCGCTGCTGCTGGCCGGCCACGCAATCGTCCTGAGCGCGTTGGCGATCGCCGCCGCGCCGGCGATCGCGCGCTGGGCCCGGCGGCCTCGGGTGTGGTGGTGGACGGCGATCGGTAACTCCGGGGCCATGACCCTGTACTTGTGGCACATGCCCGTGCTGCTGGGCGCGCACCTGGTCTTCGACTACCTCGGCTGCCCCCGGTACCCGGGCGCGCGGGACTTCCTCGCCGTCAGCCTCGCGCAACTGCTCATCGTGATCGGCGCCATGGCCGTGCTTTTCGTCGCGTTGCGCCCGCTGGAGAACAACCCGCTGCCGGGCTGGGACGGCGCCCCGACGGTGACGGGGCCCGGTCGGGGAGCGGCCGTCGGCAGCCTGTTGTGTGTTGCGGGCGTGGCGATCCTGGCTGCCATCAGGTGGGGACTCAAGGACGACGGCCTGGTGTGCATGGCGGTGATGGTCACCGCGTTGGTCGGCGCCCGCGTCATGGCCACCGCACCGGCGAAGCGCCTCACCGCGGCGCGCAGGTAGCTCGATGATTCCACGACCCGCGGCGCGGTCGGTCGGCTGCGCCGCGGGTCACGGCTCCTCGTCGAGGCCGTGCTCGATGGCGTAGCGCGCCAACTCCACCCGATTGGCGACCTGAAGTTTGCGAAAGGTCGCCTGCACGTGATTCTCCACGGTGCGGTGGCTCAGTGACAGCTTCTGAGCGATCTGTTTGGCGGACAAGCCCTTTGCCACGTAGCGCAGCACCTCGGTTTCGCGTTCGGTGAGGCTTGGCCTGGCGGGACCGTCGTCCTTGCTCTGTGCCATACGCCGGTATTCGCCCAGCACCAACCCGGCCAGGCTCGGGGTGAACACGGCGCGGCCCTCGGCCGTGGCCGTCACGGCTTGCGCCAGTTCGGATTTGGATGCGCTCTTGACCAGATAGCCGATCGCGCCGGCTTTGACGGCTTCCAGCACGTCGTCGCGCTCGTCGGACGCCGAGAGCACCAGTACCCGAGACGAGGGGGAGACCGCGAGCACTGCCGCGGTCGCCTGCGCCCCGTCGCCGTCGGGCAGTTGCATATCCATCACCACCACGTCGGGCTTGACCACGGCCGCGCGGCGCCGCGCCGCGGCGACGCTGTCGGCGGTGGCGACCACGGTGAACCCGTCGTCGGCCAGGTCGCGGGCGACCGCGTCGCGCCAGATGGGATGGTCGTCAACGACCATCACCGTCGTGGGGGTCTCATCGGTCATGGAACGCCTCTCCGCGTGGCACGCACAATTCCCACTCGGCGCCTTCGCCGGGTTCGCTGCGCAGGTGGGCGCTGCCGCCCAGCGAAGCCAGCCGCCCGACGATCGACTGGGAGATGCCCAGGCGGCCCTGCCTGACCGCCTCCTCGAGCCGGCCGGCGGCGATTCCGACGCCGTCGTCGCGGATGCTCACGAGGACGGAATCGCCGAGGTCTTCGACGAGCACGAAGGCGTGGGCGCCGGGTCCGGCGTGCGCGCCCACGTTGTCCAAAGCGTTGCCCACCGCGGCGTCGAGCTCGGTGCCCACCCGGCGGCCCAGGGGCACCGGTGCCGGGGGCAGGCTGAGGGACACTCGGTCGGATTCCCTGCACCGCAGCAGGGTGCGCAGGTCGACGGTGGCCCCGTCGGTGTCGTGGTCGGCGTCCGTGCTGGCCAGCCATCGCCGCAGTGCGCGTTCCTGCTCGCTGGCCAGGTCGGCGAGTTCTGCTGTGGCGCCACCGATTTCGTGGCCCCTCTTGGCCACCAGCGCCAGCACCTGGATGGCTCCGTCATGGACCTGGCGGGACAGGCGTTCCCGTTCTTGCACCGCGGCGGTCAACCGGGCCGCCCGTTGAAGCTCATCGTGGGCGCGGCGCGCGGTTTGGGCGGCCATGCCGATCGCCATGCCGATCGCAAGCTCGATGATGGCGGTCGCGTTATGCCCCAGGTTGAGGGCGAAATAGTTCTTGACCGTGAAATTGGTGGCCATCACCACCAGGCCCGTGAGCATGCCGCCGGCGGGGCCGAACTGGATGGCCGCCGAGATGGTGGGGTTGCTGGCCCACAGCGTCGTCGGCCAGGTCTGATTGTCAGCCGCCCAGTGTGGGTCGGTCACGAGGGGATTCGACGACATGAGCAGCACGACGATCACGATCTCGGCGAGCACCCATGCCGGTCGGCGGCCGAAGCCGCGCAGGTAAGCCACCGCGCAGGCCGCGCTCCAGCCGATGAGCACCGCGAACAGCACCCAGCCCAGCGCGGGGCGGCGCAGATCCGGGTTGATGGCGATTTGGAACCCGGTCGCGTAGACGCAGCTCAGCAGCCGGAACACCTGCGCCGCACGCCATAACGGCGTGGTGGGATCAAGGCTGTTTTTCGCCATCGTGGCCAGCATAAATGTGGGGCCCGATGACGGTCGGGAAGATCGGCGCGTCGTTAACCTCAGCAGGCCGGTAATCGAGCCACTTCATGACGCCAGGCGGCCTCCGCGGTGAAAGACGACCCCAGGTCCGGCAGGTCGTCCCAGTCCGCGTCGTCGATATCGCGCAGGGCGCCGCCGGCGGCTCTCACCCGCAACGACATTCGGGCCAGCGCGTCGAGGCTGATCGCCTGCAGCACCGCCTCCTGCACCGTGGCGGCGGCGCTGGTGATCCCGTGTCCGCGGCAGATCACGACCGGCCGGCCGCGCATGGCGGCCACCATCTCCTTGCCCAGCGCCGGGGTGCGGATCAGCACGGCGCGCTCGTAGACGGGCACGCCGCCGCGCGCGAGCCACGCGCCGGGAATGTCGAATGCCCCGTAGATCGGGCGGATCGCGATGCCGGCCAGGTCGGCGGCGACGACTGCGGGTGGGTGCAGATGCGCGACGGCGCGGTGCCCCGGATCGGCCAGCATGGTCTCCACGTGGATCGGCAGCTCGTTGGGCACGCGATAGCCGCCGAGTTCACCTTCGGCGCCGGCGCCGCCGTCGAAGGTGATCAGCCGAATGTCGCTGGGCCGGGTGAACGCCACCCCGGTGTCGGCGTCGCTTCGACAGCGGATGAGCAGCCGCTCGTCGTCCACTCGCAGGCTCAGGTGGCCGAGGATGCCGTCGACTAGGCCGCGGGCGGCGGCCACCCGGCAGCCCTGTGCCACCAGCGCGCGTTGCTCGTCGAGGGGGGTCAATGCGGTGCGCCCAGCCCGAATCCGCCGTCGGGGCGGACGGTTTCGCCGGTGATGCCGCGGGCGCGGTCGGAGGCCAGGAACACGAAGCTCCACGCGTGGTCCTCGCCGGACAGGGCGACGTTCAGCGGCGTGCGCGCGGCTAACTCCTGCGCCCGGTCCGGGGTGTCGTCGAGGCGGACGCCGTCCAGTCCCAGGCTGGCGAGCCCGCGCAGATCGGTGCCGAGCGTGCCGCCCGGCGCCACCCCGTTGACCCGGATCCGCGGCGCCAGCTCATGAGCCAGGGCGGCCACCAAGCCGCGGACGGCGAACTTCGACGACACGTACAGGGCACCGCCGCGCCCCGGGTAGAACGACGACGCGGACTCGGTCAGGACGATCGAGGGTCCCGCCCCGGCCCGCAACCGGGGGAGGGCGGCCTTGACGGACTGCAGGTGGCTCAGCACGTTGGTGTGGAACGTCTCGTCGAACGCGTCGGGAAGGGCATCGGCGTCGATGTCGGCGATGCCCCGGTAAAAGTCGAAGATTCCGACGCAGTTGACCAGCGTGTCCAGACCGCCGTAGGCGTCCACGGCGGCGTCGACCGCTCGTTCGTTGGCGTCGCGAGTGATCGCGTCGCCCTCGACGACCGGAACGCCGGGCAACTGCCGGCTCAGGGCCGCGCACTTGCGCTGATCACGTTCCAGCGCGGCAACTTTCGCGCCCTCGGCGAGAAATGCGTCGATCACCGCCCGGCCGATGCCCGATCCGGCGCCGACGACCAGGGCGCGCTTACCCTCAAGCCAGCCGGTCATCGCCCTCCCCGGCCTCATCGGGCAGCAGCGGCGCGTGGGAATTGCCCACCATCGCGGCCAGGGTGCGGCCGTTCTGCCAAGTCAGGGCCTCGACCTCGAGGGCGTCCAGGGTGATCCATTGCCCGGACCGCGGCGCGCTGATCAGCAACCGCGAGCCGTTTCGGGTGTCGACCCGGCGCACCACCACCTCGGTGAATTCGTTTGCCACGACAAGGGGTTCGCCGACCGCCCCGTCCAGCAGCCGCTGCAGTTCGTCATTCACAGGAACACCGCCAGATTCTGCATCCGTAACACCGACTCGTCGGCGATGATATTGCGCCGGGCCAGCTTCAGTGTCCTTTCGGGACCGCCGCACCAGCGCAGCAGGTCCTGGCGGCCGCACGACAACAAGGCGCTTTCGTTCACGTCGCCCCGGCTGCGGAACAGCAGCTCGGCCGATTCGACCACCAGATGCGCCGGGTCGTCGGCCTCGAACGTGCGCACGTTGGTGATGAAATGACGTAGCCGCGACGGCGGATCCTCGGCCCAGGCATGCTCGGTGCCCATCCGCGCGACCCGCTGACTCAGCGAGTATTTGTCCTCGTCGAAATGCGCCATGCCGGGCCCCCGTGCCGGTGCTGCGTCGAACCCCGCGCCGCGCGCGGTGGTCACCCGCACGGGCATCACGTAGCGGACGTCGTCGGTCAGCGTCTCGAGCCACGCCTCGTACTGCTGGGCGTCCAGCAGGTAGGCCTCCTCCACCAGGAACTGGTGCGCCTGCAAGTGCCGAACATCGTTGAACGGCAATGGCTTTCTCACGAGCCGTTTCCCTGCAGGTAGTCGGCCCACATGTTGAGCAGCGCGCGCTGGTTGTATTCGTTGTAGCCGACCTGCGCGCGGCCCGGCCCGTGGAACGCGTCGGCGGCCAGCGGTTCGACGACGGGGCTGCCGTCGGACAAAAGGCCCATCCGGCTGTTCAGCAACAGCCGACGGGCCATCGAACCGCCGGCCGTGGTGGTCAGCGACACCCAATTTTCCACGTCGTCCTGCTCGAACATGCCGGTCGAACCGAAGCACATCAGATAGGCCTTGTACGAATCCTGTTTGTACTGAGGGGGAGCCGCCGAGTCCACCGCGAACCACGAACACACCTCGGTTTCGTGCTCGCTGACCGGCTGCCACAGCCGGATCGAAATGAACGGCAGCGTTTCGTCGTCGTGGCCGTCGCGCACCTTGGGCCAGTTGTGCACGAAGCTCAGGTTCGGGAAACAGGTGGCGGCCGAGATCATGAACCCGTCCTCGCCGACCAGTCGCTGCTGTCGCGGCGTCCACACGCCTTTGATTCGGCCGATCATGTCGTCGGGATAGCCGACGTAGCGCATCCGCTCCTCGAAGCCGCCCGGCGGAAGTTTGTAGGTGGTGCCGCCGCCCCGGTGCGCCCAGTAGGTGGCGCCGTCCTTGCGCTTCTGCGCTTTCGGCTCGCGGAACAGGCCGATGTCCACGATCGAGGCGTGGGTGTGCGGCGTGTGGTACATGTCGCCGGCGAAATTCTCGGCGCCGATCTTCCAGTTCGCCTTGATGCGCCAGCGCTGCGGCCCCCGCACCGAACTTCGCGAGTTACAACGGCCTGCTGTTCATCAACTTGGACCCAGGGGCCGAACCGCTCGAGGACTTCCTCGGCGACTTCAAGTTCTATCTGGACTTCTACACCAAGCAGAGCGCCGGCGGCGTGGAAGTGCGGGGGCCGCAGCGCTGGCGCATCAAGGCGAACTGGAAGATCGGCGCCGAGAATTTCGCCGGCTACTGGTCG